>NZ_DFPI01000011.1:0-253846 GCF_002377215.1 Sphingobacterium sp. UBA3519 | reverse complement strand
AATTTGAGACAGCTTCTTTTTTGTTTAATAGTACATTTATTTTTAACGTAACACAACCGTAGATCGTCCCATGATTGCATTATCTTCATATAGCAAAACCGTATAGGCCCCTTTTGAGAACCCCTCTTCTGCTGCCCAATAGACGATATAATCTTCACCTTTGTTGGTAAATAAAATATTGTGTTTAAAGGTATATTGCAATTTCTCTCCATGTACATAGAAAATATTATCACCTTGCACGACCAGATTTCCCTGTGGATCGATAATTCTGACATATATATCACGTTCTCCACTTTTAGCTAACGGATTATCAGCAACGGTAAAGTTGATTTTTAACTTATCGATTTTTTTAGCACGTTCTTCTACGACTTCCTTTCCATTCTTTTTGACTTCAAGTCCATTTATACTGATACTTGAAACCTTCAATGCTGAAGCAGTTGCAACTTTCTCTTTCAGGTCCGAATTTGATGTAACTAAAGAAGTAATTTGTTTTTCTTTTTCAACTACAGATTCACTCAAATTGGAGTTTTGCTTCGATAAAATTTGATTTTCCTGAATCAGCCGTTGCACATTTACACGATAAGTATCCACCTGCTTCTTAAGCTGATTGATCTTATGCTGTGCATCATCAATATCTTTTGGAGTAATACTTTTATTTTCAAGCTTTTTACGAAGTACTGCGATCTCCGCCCTAGAATCATCCTTCTGCACAGTCATCTCTGGCGTCAATTGGACATTTTCTACATCAATTTTATCCAATTCAGCTTCAATACGATCGATTTGTACCTGCAGATTTTCTTTTTCTACTGTAAGTGTATAGACCTTTTCACCATTGGTCTTAAACTTGACATAAAAATATATGTTTGTTGCAAGTAATGCTGCTATCGCAATGATAAAGAAGTAAATCTTCGAAGAATCTTTCTTCTTTTCTTCTTCTTTCTTACTCGAAACAACTTCTGAATTTATCATAATATACTGTCATTTTCATAGGTATAAATCTATAAATTTATACTATTGAATGTTTAAACAAAAATTATTCCAGTTTTATTTTTTTTACCAATTATGAATTATTCAAAATAATTCAAGGTTTCAAATCCGCCTTGTTTTAAGTATTCTTCCTTTCTCATCAGATGAAGATCGGATTGTACCATGTCTGTTACCAACATCTGAAGATCATATTTTGGCGTCCATCCAAGTTTTGTATTTGCTTTTGTCGGATCACCAATAAGTAAATCGACTTCAGTTGGCCTATAATATGCCGGATCAACTTTGACAACAGTCTGACCGAATTTAATCAGCGACTTATCAATATTTAACTGAGCTAAGCGTTCCTCGTCAATATCGATAATTACCCCCTTCTCCTGCTCTCCCTTGCCACTGAACTCAATTTCAATTCCCAATTCTGCAAAAGCCATGCGAACAAAATCCCTAACAGTTGTTGTCACACCTGTAGCAATCACAAAATCTTCTGCGGTTTCTTGTTGTAGAATCAACCACATTGCTTCTACATAATCTTTGGCATGCCCCCAGTCACGTTGTGCGGACAGATTACCAAGATATAATTTATCTTGCAGCCCTAGCGCGATTTTTGCCACAGCCCTGGTAATTTTACGTGTCACAAAAGTTTCTCCTCTTACAGGGCTCTCGTGATTAAATAAAATACCATTACAGGCATACATCTTATAAGCTTCACGGTAATTTACAGTAATCCAATAACCGTACATTTTTGCTACAGCATACGGACTTCGTGGATAAAAGGGTGTTGTTTCACTTTGTGGAACCGCTTGCACCAATCCATACAATTCGGAAGTGGAAGCCTGATAAATACGGGTTTTTTCGATCATTCCCAATAATCTGACCGCCTCAAGAATCCGCAATGTACCGATACCATCTGCATTAGCAGTATATTCTGGCGTATCAAAACTAACCTTTACGTGAGATTGTGCCGCAAGATTGTAAATCTCGTCAGGCTGTGTTTCTTGTATAATACGAATCAAATTGGTTGAATCCGTCAAATCACCAAAATGCAATGTGAAATTTCGATTGTCGAGATGAGGATCTTGATAAAGATGGTCAATACGATCAGTATTGAATAAAGAGCTGCGGCGTTTTAAACCGTGTACTTTGTATCCTTTCTTCAATAGGAATTCTGCTAGATAGGCACCATCTTGTCCTGTTATACCTGTTATTAAAGCAGTTTTCGTGTTTTGTTCAGCCATGTTTCTCTCTAGATTAAGCAATACCTGACGAAATCGTTAGATATTTATCCCATATCCATACATACAATTAGTTTATCCGCGATTAATTTAGCTACGCACAAGATTATCATTCCATACTTGCCGGTCACCGTATTCGTAAACTCATCCGTCTACAGTGCAAATAAATCATAATGAATTGGGAGTGTAAAAGTATTAAATTTTAAACAAAAAAAGCCATAGGAATTCCTATAGCTTTCTGTTATTCTTTTTTTATCGTTTACGTTTAGTTTGAGCGCGTAAAGTTAAAAACTAGATAGGCTTCTCCATTCGCAACAGTCAATGGCATACGCATAACTAATTTATTCCCATCAGAATAAGATAAATCTAAGCGGTAACCTGTTGTGACATTTTTCGCCTTATCGCCCGCATAAATCTTTTTAAATTGAAACTGAGGTTCTCCTAAGCCTTTTCCAGGGTTATAGATAGACCAAAAAATCTCACGTGATGCTCCTGGAGCACATAAAGTTCCTTGCGCATTAAATGTAATTGATCCTTTCCCATTTCCAATAAAATTCCATGTACTACCTACGAAACATTCTGCCGGAGCCTCTTCAAATACACTTTTGATCGTGAATGAAGAAGGTAAATTCTCTCTATCGATTGTATTCAATGTCCACGTTCCTTTTACCGCGGATTTCCAATCCGAAGCGCTAGGACCAGAAGCTGCACTCGTATTGGAAGAAGGATTTCCAGTTGATGTAACTTGCTTTTGTGCTCCACAAGAAAATAAGGTCACCGTAGCAAAAACAGTTGCTAATGATAAAACGAATCGATTCATATGTATAAATTTTAATTTCAAATTGTATTTTTGGGGTAAATTAATCCACAAATCATGAAGATTACAGCCAAAAATCATACCATAAGCAAAATAATCGCAAAAACGCTGTTAAGGTTATTTATCATTTTATTGGCCTTTGCTTCTTATCCGCTTTTTTTAGGACAGGAAGCAAAAAGCAAATTGAATCAAATCAGCCTTGCTTTTACGAACAAGATAGCACTCATAGCTCCTATCTTGTTATTTTGCTTCATCATTGGATTAATGATCGCTGTGCTCAAGCACAAATATAACAGAATTGACCTAAATTGGCTATTTTCTCTTGCTACTATCTTTGGTATTTTATATTTGATATTATTGTATTCAAGAATTTACCCAACGATTGCTTAAGCCCAATTGCACAATTCGCCAAAGTTTCTAACTTTGGATTCTCCAAAACGCTAATTACAGCCGAACAAGATTGGATGTATAATTTATATGGATAAAAAAAAGGGGCTCAAAATAGCCAAAAATATAGCAAAGATTGTCGTTACTGTAGGAGCCTTATACTGGGTATTTAGCAAGGTATCGCTAAAGGATCTGAAAGAAGCCGTCATCAACTCCAATCCTCTCTATCTATTCTTTGCTTTAGTTGCTTATAGTATCTCAATTTTTATTTCTTCTTCGCGCTTATTGACTTTTTTAAAGGCAATCGGTTTAGATGTTACGGAAAAATATAATTTAAAACTGTATCAACTTGGCCTATTTTACAACCTCATTTTACCAGGCGGTGTTGGCGGAGATGGTTATAAAATATTCTTCCTCAGGAAACGATTCAATATTAAAGGACGAAAATTATTTACGGCCTTATTTTTAGATAGATTAAGTGGATTATGGGCACTGTGCCTCATCATTGCAGCGCTAGTTACTTATATGCCACAACTCGGAATTCCAAACTATCTGACCGTTATTCTATTTATAATAGGGAGCGTTCTCTATTACTTTATCGTAACCAAGTTCTTTAAAGAATACAAGGCTACATTTTTAATAGCCCATTTAAAAGCAATCGGTGTGCAATCCATGCAAGTTATTGCAGCAATTCTTATCCTTTATGCACTAGGATTTAGCGGCAAATTTTCTCCTTACCTATTTTTATTCCTTGCATCTTCTCTTGTTTCGATCATTCCGTTTTCAGTGGGTGGTTTAGGGATGCGTGAGCTTGTGATCATGTGGGGAGCGGGCATATTCCACGTCGACTCACACAATGCGGTTTTAATCACCTTGTTATTTTATATTATTTCCGCTCTCGTCGCGCTTTCAGGAATTTATTTTATCTTTCATCCGCAAGCAATTGGAGAGGACAAATTACCTTCCGCAGAAGAAGTTGAACAAAGTCAAAAACTAGAAGAATAAACATGGCAAATATTATTATTACAGGTGCAAGCAGTGGTGTTGGATTTGAAGCGGTGTTGGATTTGACCTCTAAAAAGGACAACAAAGTCATTGCTTTGGCTAGATCAGCAGACAAACTGAGAAAACTTCATGAAATTGCAGGTCAGCTCAACTATGATGGCGGCACCTTATACCCGGCTCAATTTGATATTGTCTACGATGACTATACTACACTTGTTCCCTTCATCCAATCTAAATTTGATAAGGTTGATATCTTGATAAACAATGCTGGAGCACTCATCAATAAGCCATTTGTGGAAACTGATGGAAAGGATTTTGCTGAAATGCTACAAACCAATGTAATGGGACATGTAAATATGATACAAAACGTTGTTCCCATGATGCCATCAGGCTCACATATTGTCAATATTGGCAGTATGGGGGGATTTCAGGGATCATTGAAGTTTCCCGGACTTTCGGCATATTCAACCAGCAAAGCCGCATTAGCAGTGCTTACAGAATGCTTAGCGGAGGAGTTTAAGGAAAAAGGAATCAAAGTGAACTGTCTAGCCTTAGGATCTGCTCAGACCGAAATGTTCGAGGCTGCTTTTCCGGGTGTTGAAGCGGGTACTTTAGCCTTTGAAATGGGACGCTATATTGCAGAGTTCGCTCAAAATGGACATCACTATTTCAATGGGAAAATACTTCCTGTAGCCAATACAACACCTTAATTGGAAAGCCCTTCAAAAAAATATCCCTTGATCTAATATAGTCAGGTTGGTGTAATATAGTCAGGGCCATTTAATAGAACATTAAATGGCCCTGATCTTTTACCCCTATTTGATCCGGAAAGAAATACTAAAACTCGCGGCCTTCAGTTCATTAAATCAATTTGTCTTCAATTTAAGCCATTTCGTAAGGTCATCCATCAATTGTTCATTAAAACTCTCTGAGTTTTCAAAATATTCTTCGATTTTTCCAGTTTGCGCATGCTGAAAAAGGTGATTCAAATTGGGATAATCCTTAATGGTGACGTCAGTAGTCTTTAAGTGCAGGTGTTGGAGACAATAAATGTTTTCATTTGCAGGAACTTGGACGTCCTTTCCGCCAAATGAAGCAAAAACCGGTATTTTTAGCTGCTTCAGATAATAAGCCGGATCGATACGAAGAAACGTTCTAAACCAGGGGCTCATCATTGGACTGAGTTTAATTTTCATATCAGCAGTCAGGGGATTACCGTTATTTTGCTGAATAAGTTCTTTTTCCAACGATTCGGCCAATGCCTTTGGTGGCGCATCTTCCAATAGAATAGTATACAATCTTCGATTATTTGCTTTATTGGTCTGTAATGCTGCTTCAGATAATCCGCCCGCTTTTCCTAAAGCATAACTCTGTAAGATCAGTAAAGAATCTCCTTTGATCACAGGGCCAGACAAAAGTGCAATATACTTTACCTTACTGTTCTCGGATGCCACTATTTCGGCAATTAGGGCTCCCTCACTATGCCCGATCATTCCGATTTTATCCACATCTACTATAGCTTTTTTGCTGAGAAAATCAACTGCAGCATTGGCATCAGAGGCAAAATCAATTGTTGTCGCTAAATTCACTTCTCCTTTAGAGCCGCCTACCCCTCGATCATCGTAACGTAATACAGCAAAACCGTTTTTGGTAAGATGATCTGCAAGCACCTTAAATGGCCTGTGACCAAACACTTCAGAATCCCTATTCTGCTGACCGCTACCGTTGACCAACACCAATGCGGGGAATGGTCCACCATTTTTAGGATAAGTCAGAGCGCCCGTAAGAACTGCATTGCCGGCACTATTTTTAAACGAAACTTCCTCTTCCGCATAGCTATAAGGAGGAAAAACATCCTGCTTACGAGAAAGCCCACTCTGTTCATTCTCGCTTCGTACTAAAATCATAGCAGATTCAAAGGGGCCTTGTTTCATCACCCCTTTCATAACATCTTTATCCCGATCCAAAAAGCCCGCATACAGAAGACCTATATTCTTAACATCCATCCAAATGGAATCGTGTTGAATACGTATTTGATTGATTGGAAATTTCTGCGCTGTTTGCATTGGACTCTCAAAGGTACCATTCCACTTCCCTGCACTATCTTTTTGGATATTGAATACCAGTAGCAGCTTCTGCCCTGAAACCTCAACCTCGCCCTTCCATGAGCCATCAAATGTCTGCGCATGGGTACATGAAAAATGAAAACAAATGATAAATAGGTATAAAATTTTTCTCATTGTCGTTTTTTACTAGAAATTAAACTGTATGCATAAATCCAATATAAAATATAATGCCACAAATACCATACTGATTCCAATCTTCTTATTATTAACGGCTACATTCATACCCTTAACCAATAAATAGAACTGATAGCATAGCAATAACAAACTGATGATTCCAAACATGCCAAACAAGAGCATCTCCGTTTTATCAACTCCAACCAATGTATGATCGTCGCTTTGCACTGCCTTTAAGACTTCATCCGTAAATTTGTCCTGGTTTAACAATTTCCCTAAAAATAAGGCAAGATAGAGCGGAAATGGTATAATCAGAACGACATTTATGACATCGATGATTCTGGTCTTTCTGTTCAATAACATCCCAGTACCGTAAAGAAGTGTAAAAGGAGCCAAAACCATACAGGCATGAACGCCCAATACAGCCCATATCGAAATCACCCTATCCGGTTGATAGAAATGCATAAAACCATTGAACTGCTGGCCCGATAAATAAATAACATAGCTTGATAACAAAAATCCGATAACACCAGCAAAGAATAACTTCCACTCTGGGAATTCCGCAAATGGATTCTGAAAAATCTGTTTAACTTTCATTTTTTAAGAATTGAGATAAGTTCAGCTGTTCAATCGCAGCCGGATTTTGAGTTCCAATAAGTAATATCTTACCAGTTTCCAATGTAAGTTGCAACCCCATATTACCACGAGCTGAAAAAGCCAGACCTCTCACCCCCCTCCTCAATCCCCATCCACCAAACTCACCGATCGGGTTATAGTTTCGTACCTGAATAGCACGGATATCTGCCCAAAGCGTCCTTTTACGATAGAAATTAAATGGGAAAAAATAGACTTCAATTCCATCTTCACGAATAATAGTTTTTAATCGTAGTATGCCAAATAACCCCCACAATACCAAATTGATCCAAAATCCTGGTAATTGAAATAATGGAACAAAATCCAACTGCAAGATATCATGCCAGTGCACAGAAAAACTGGCTACACTGACCGTTAAAAGGATCAAACATAATAACCAGCTAAAAAAAGATTGGCTTTCGGTAAAAAGCGTATTATTTTTCATCATGACATCATTCTTTGTTCATCAATCATTCGATTTCCCTCGCCACTAAATATTTCTATTTCTGCCAACACTATTTTTATTCATAAGAGCTTTCACTTTTTGAATCAGATCATCCAGGATATTACGAACTGTCGGATAGGATTTTCCCATTTGGTTTGCCATTTCCTTTAAACTTCCTGAGTGTATCAAAAAATTCAGAACAAATTCTTGCTCCTCAACAGTAAGTTGCATTAACACGGGTAATGAAAACTTTCCAACAACTTCGGTTTCACAGGAGTCACACACCAATTTAGCGACTTTTAACTTCGCTTCACAACAAGGGCAATCAATCGGTATTTTTTTCATTAAATAATAACTATATTAATATTATTAAATATAACATTAATAATATTAAAACAAAACACTATAAAATCAATATTTTTTAAAAACCACTGCTTAATGATATATTTGTATCATTAAATAACATTTATGAAGAAGTTTTTAGGCTATTTCCTATCTATAATATTTTGGTTTTGTTTTGGTTTATCCTTGATTATCTTCCACCCTATACAGTGGTTATGTTTAAAGCTGGGTGGATATAATGCACACAAAAAGAGTGTGGATATATTAAATGCCTGTCTCGTTGCCTGCTATTACACCCTATTCAATCGGGTGACGTTTATCGACAATAAAAATATTCCAACTGGGCAACCCATAGTCTTTGTAGCCAATCACCAAAGCACCTTTGATATTCCGCCAATGATCTATTTTTTACGCAGGTTTCATGGAAAATTTATTTCTAAAATTGAACTTGCCAGCGGTATACCTAGCATCTCCTTTAACTTAAAACATGGTGGTGCCGCAAATATAGATCGCAATGACCCCAAACAGTCTATTGCTGAGATATTGAAGCTTGCCAATAATATGAAAACCAAAAACTGGTCCGCGTTTATTTTTCCAGAGGGAACAAGATCGAAAACCGGAAAAATGAAGGCCTTTCATGTTGGCGGAATTGCCACATTACTAAAGAAGAATCCGAACGCACTCGTTGTTCCTATCGCCATCACAGGATCATATGAAATGGTACAATATGGGATGTATCCATTAACCCCATTTCTTCATATGACCTGGGAGGTTCTAAATCCTTTGGATACGGAGGGCAAGAATATTGAAGAGATCGTTAAATTAGCTGAGGAAGCTATAAAACTAAAGGTCGAAAAATTGCAGTAAGCTACTTGACCTGCCTTCCTTTCCAGTCATACTTCCCAACATTACCCAATATGCCGATATAAGCTAGATAAAGGATATGAGCCAGGCTTAATAAAGGAAGATACCATAAGAGTTCATTTCTGCTTGCGAACCTGGTTAAAGGTTGAATAAAAAGAAATTCGACAGTCATCTTCAATAACAACGCGAACAGTACTACCCAAGCAACAAATTTCACACCACAGAGCGCAAGAACTGCAGCAACCAATATCAATAAGTTGAAAAACCAAATGGAAATCCCCAATGCGATGACACCTTTATTTTTATATTTGGTACTTTTTGAAGCCCAGCGTCTACGCTGACTAATGAATGATTTCAAATCTGGTTTTGCATCTGTATAAACAACGGCATCTTGTGATTTACAAAAGATTATACGATCGGGATATTGTTCTGCTACCTTATGTAAAAAAAGTTCATCATCTCCGGATGCAAGCTCATCAATCCCTTTAAATCCGCCCATTTGTTTAAAAATATCCTTTCGATAGGCCAAATTCGCTCCATTACAGGTCGTTGGTTTTTTATTACCAATACCTGCAGCGCCCAAACCTATCAAATACAAAAATTCCAGGGTCTGCAGTCGTTCAAAAAAACTCTTTTCTTCTGAATACACTACTGGAGAAGATTGTAGATAGGCACCTTCTTTCTCAAATGAACTGATAACTGTCTTTAGCCAGTTCGACCCCATGCGGCAGTCAGCATCTGTAGTGATAATAATTTCGCCATGACAGCAATCTATCGCTCTTGAAATTGCTAATTTCTTGTAGGAATTCAAACGGCCATTTTCGTTCAATTGAATCAGCTTGACACCTTTTTCTTCATATTCTTTCACAATCAAAGACGTACTATCGTCCGAATGGTCATCGATAATAATTAACTCCAGGAGCTCTCTAGGATAATTTTGCCCTAGTATAGATTCAATGGTGCGCCTAATATTTAACTCCTCATTCCGCGCTGCGATAATGACAGATACAGTCATTGTTGGCCTAACAGTATTGTTAGGCTCCGAAAGCAAGAACCAGCCTCTGCGCATCCATAAAACTAGAATTACGTATACGCAGGCAAAAATGATCAATAAATAGTTAAGAATTTGTATCACCGAAAAAATTTATCTTAAAAACAAAAATAGAACCAAATATAGCTGGAAGAATCAAATTGACGAACCAAATACAGGAAACAATAGCCATTACAGCAATTTCCTGTGTGGTAATATAACTATATAGATTGCTTGCAACGAAACTTCTAACACTGAAATCAAAAATATCCAATGTAGGTAGCGCTGCCTGCACAAAAAATAGGATAAAAATCATCAGAACCATGGATAAAAGCGGTAACTCAGGTAGCGTTAGCTTCATCAAGATGATATACTGCGAAGTAAAAATGACAAATCGCGCCAAAGAATTTAAAAGAACAATACGGAGCTCGCGCATTGAATAGTGTTCCAATACTTCAAAGAAAGGCTTAATCCGTTTCAAAAACTTAATTTTGCCGACCAATAAATCGATCCATTTTACATTGAAATATAAGATGACAAATCCTCCGGCATAAATAATTGCAAGTAGCCATACACCAAATTGTACGGTTAAAGGAGTTGAGAGAAATTTACAGATAAACCAAGCGATACTTAATGATCCCGCAACGCTTGTGAGCACCAATTGTGCAAATAATCCAACGCCCATCGCCACGGCTCCTTTTGCCCGATGTTGAGGCTGTAAAAAAAGAACGCGTCCACCATACTCTCCAATCCTATTGGGAGTAAAAATAGCCCAGGTAAGTCCGCAAAAAACGGATTGGAAGGCCTGCCAAAATGAAATACGTTCCAGTTTAGAGGCAAGATACTGCCATTTAACGACTTCAAGCAACCAATTTACAAGCATTAACACCACGATCAAAACCAGGGTCCAAACAACAGAATGTTGTTCTAAACCTGCTACTAGGGTTTTAAACTTCGCAATATTACTTTTATCAGATACTTTCACGGCAATATACCAGGTCGCCAGGGCGAAAACCAGCATCTTCAATAAAAGACTGATGTATTTTTTTTGTCTTCCAGTCAACTTTCGATAATTAGAGAGCAATGTTACTAAATTTTAGCCAAATGATTAAGTTTTGTCGAATGCAATCCGCGAATAAAACGCAAAATTTGTAATATTGTATATGCAGAAGGAAAAGGCGAAAGAAAGAATAATTTTAGGGATCGACCCCGGTACCGTTGTACTGGGATATGGTATCATCAAAGAAGTTGGCAATAACATATCCTTGATCTCAATGGGGGTCATCAAAATGGGACATTTAGACGATCATGCTCTAAAACTACAACGTATTTTCAAAAAAACTTCGGCTTTAATGCAGGAATATAATCCCGACTGCGTAGCCCTTGAATCACCATTTTATGGCAAAAACATACAGGTCATGCTCAAACTAGGGCGAGCTCAAGGTGTTGCTATGGCGGCGGCGCTGGCGCAAGATATTCCGATCTTTGAATATTCTCCAAGAAAGATAAAACAATCCGTTACAGGAAATGGAAATGCGACAAAGGAGCAGGTTTCCGCTATGCTAAAAAATCTATTAAAATTTGAGGAAACACCACAATTTTTAGATGCCACCGACGGATTGGCAATTGCTGTCTGCCACTCGTTTCAGAAAAATGCAGTATCAGGCAACAGTAAGTCGTACACGGGATGGTCCGCCTTTATCAAAGATAACAAGGATCGAATCAAGTAATCACATTTGCACCTGACGAATCACATTCTTCACATTCAATTCCACAATATCCGTCATCGTTTTACACTTGAGGTAGGAGTTGTTCTGATAAAATTCAGCATAGCCCTCACGTAACTGTTTGATATTCTCCTGGGTCGAGAGCACCTGCGTTTGCGAGGCATCCCTCAGATCAGCGATCCGATGTCTTTCGCTTCGAACTCTATGCACAATAGAGGAACGCTCCTCTTGTTGGTATTGCAGTACTGTTTTTTCATTGAGATGTTCCATCGCCAGTTTGACATAGGGAAGATTCTCCTTAAAAAATTGCGGCATATATACCTTCGGATTTCCTTCATAAAACTGCTGGTCAAAATCTATTGCCCGAATTCGAAACTGGAAATCATCAAAATCTGGTGTAATCTGCATCACGAAATTGTATGCCCGCATATCCCCCAACAACGTAATAATACATCGCTCATTAAACTTGACAAATTCTTTGGAAATCCGGGTCAGATTATAATCAGGCGAGAACATACGTGTTTTCGAAAAAGTGTCTCCCGGAATTCCAACAATATGTTCCTCAACCAAGGTATCATGGTCTACCATATAATTCACCTGATTGGGCGACAATATTTCTTCCAACTCCAGTCCATATATTCTTGATGCATCGGCCTGCTTGATGTAAAAATAATCATACACATCATTTAAACGGTTCACGATACGAATACGAAAGGGTTTCGTATTGCCAAAGCCGCAGTACTCGACACGATCAATATATTTATGCTGGACGATTCGCGTATTACCTGATGCTTTCAATTTAGCATAAATCACCTTCAACCCGTCATATAATTGGTCAATGAGATATTGTGGATACAGTGGAGTCTCCCAAAAAGTATCGTTGCCAAATTTATCCATAACAGGTACTGTCTCCGTAAAATTCAGTAGATCCTTATATCCTATAGGCAATTTTTCATCTCGCTGATACAGCTTAAGGTATTTATGAAGTCCTTCCCCTACTTCAAAAATCGGCTTCTTTTTCGAAATCTTTACATCTTGAACTTCTTCCATCGCTATTCCGTATTTGATTTTTCGTTTACTCAAACATCACACGGTTGGCTACATTTTTAACCTAACAACCGCTAAATACGAACTGATTAGATTGTTAATAGGCCAACTGCATTTCCTACTTCTTAAAAAGGCAATACTAAATTAATTTATCATAATCCTGATTTCAAACATGAAAACAATCACTTAACCTATAATAAGATCACCATGAAACAATTATAATCACTTTCAATCAAAAACATATAACATTATCAATATGAATAAGTATTTTTTATTAAATTTACATCTATAAACCGAAAATTCTTAGTAATTTTGAAATAAATTTAATTACTTTAGCTATTGGTCCGATTTTGATGCAACGGCCAATTAATGAACACAAAAACCATTGTTAATGGAAAATCAATATGCAAACTATGATCTAGACAATTTGGATATCCAAATCTTGTCTATTCTAATGAACGATGCCTCTATTCCTTATACAGAAATAGCAAAAAAGCTAATTGTATCAGGTGGTACAATTCACGTTAGAATGAAGAAGATGGAAGAATTAGGTATCATTAGAGGGTCAAATCTAATTATCAATCCTCAAAAAGTCGGATTTGATATCACGGCCTTTTTGGGTATCTATCTTGAAAAAGGTTCACAATATGCAGATGCGGTAGATAAATTGAAAGAAATCAAAGAAGTGGTCGAATTACATTATTGTACTGGCCAATACAGTATTTTTGCAAAAATCATCTGTAGAGATACAGTTCACCTCAGAAAAGTATTGAATGAAGATATTCAATCCGTACCTGGGATTCAACGTACCGAGACGATCATCTCTCTCGAAGAGAGTATCAAACGTCAAATCAGCTTAGTCTAGTATAAAAAAAGCTTCCATAAAAATGGAAGCTTTTTTTATACTATCTGTTCTAACATTTCGATATAGAGATCGATCCCTGCTCTAATTTCATCGATATAGATAAACTCATCCGCCATATGTGACCGAGCGCTATCACCAGGCCCCAACTTCAGAGAAGGGACAGGAATAAGAGCCTGATCGCTCATCGTCGGCGATCCATATACCTTACGCCCCAGGACAACACCTGCTTTGACAATTGGATGCGTTTCAGGAATAGAAGAAGACTTCAGACGCGTCGATCTCGCTGTGACCTCTGATTTTACATGAGACTTGATAATATCCAACGTCTCTTCATTCGAATAAGCATCTGTGGTTCTGACATCGACAACAAAGTTACAAGTAGCCGGTATCACATTATGTTGTGATCCCGCCTGAATTACTGTCACCGACATCTTAATCGGGCCTAAGGTTGACGAAGTCCTTTCAAACGTATAATTTTGAAACCATTCAATATCCCTAATCGCTTTGTAGATTGCATTATCGCCCTCATTACGTGCGGCATGTCCAGCTGTCCCTAATGCTGTACAATCCAACACCATCAGTCCCTTTTCTGCAATTGCCAAATCCAATAAGGTAGGTTCACCCACAATTGCAAAATCAATTGAACCGATATCATCCAAAACAGATTCTACACCGTTCTTACCTGAGATCTCTTCTTCGGCACTAGCGACAAGACAGAAGTTATACTTCAAGTCCGTATGCTGGTAAAAATACAAAAATGTAGCTATCAATGATACCAAACAGCCTCCGGCATCGTTGCTCCCCAATCCGTACAATTTACCTTCCTCTACAGTCGCCGCCAAAGGATCTCTTGTATAACCTGTATTTGGTTTTACTGTATCGTGATGGGAGTTGAGTAATATCGTAGGTCTGGTGCTATCATAATGAGCGTTATATACCCAGACATTATTGCCTTTTCGATGTGTTTTGATATCACGCTCCTGAAAGAAGCGAACAATTAAATCCGCTGTGAACTCTTCCTCTTTACTTAAAGACGATAGTCCAATTAATTGTTTTAAAAGGGCCAAAGCATCTTCAAATAAGCCCTGCTTATCCTTCATGGTATAGTCCTCCTGCTTTATCCGCAGATAGTTTAATTCCTTTTATAAAAGCAGAACTAAAACCATTATGTTCCATTTCGTTCAATCCCGCTATTGTACAGCCCTTCGGTGATGTTACCTTATCAATCTCTCCTTCTGGATGAGCATTGGTGTGCAATAACAAATCAGCAGCGCCTTTTGCAGTTTGAACCGCCATCTTTAATGCATCATGCGCATGAAATCCGATTTCAACTCCACCTTGTGAAGCAGCACGAATCGCACGTAGGAAGAATGCGATACCGCAAGCACACAACGCTGTTGCCGATGTCATCAGGTCTTCATTAATTACAACCACTGAACCAACAGTTTCAAACATCTTCTCAACCTCTTTCAAACTATCCTCTGAAGCATTGTCACTGGCAATACACGTCATTGATTGCGCTATTGCAATTGCCGTATTGGGCATTGCTCGTATCACTGTGGCATCTGCCCCCAACTCTGCTTTTAAATCGGCACAAGAAACTCCCGACACAATAGAGACAAAAATCTGATTGGTCTTTTCAATTACAGGAGCCACTTCCACCAATACCTTTTTTAGTTGTTGAGGTAGGATTGCGAAAACAACAATATCAGCCCCCTTTACAGCGAGTTTATTATCATTACTTATTGAGAAGCCTTGGCGCGCTTCTTCGGCCAGTGCATTCAAATTTCTCCTCGTCAAGGTAATATCGGCAGCATGGGCAAATTCACTTTTTACAAGTCCTTTTGCCAAAGAAAGACCGATATTACCGCTTCCGATAATGGTGACCTTTTTCATAGCGATCGTTGGGTTTAGGTTAGATTTTTATTTTAATGTCAAGCAAGTGCCAAATTGTCCTTGTTGAAACAAATGCAGATTATTAGCATTTCCAATATAGACCTCTTGAACACCTTTATTTATAGCATTGAATGCATTTTGCAACTTAGGGATCATCCCGTCATTCACCACGCCGGACTCCTTAAGATGTTCAAACTCTTCTGACTTAATCGTTGGGATTACTGAATTCTCATCCGTTACATCGCGTAAAACGCCGTTCTTCTCGAAACAATAAACCAAAGAAGTTTCATATAATGAAGCCAAAGACACCGCCAATGAAGAAGCTATAGTATCCGCGTTGGTATTGAGCAATTGTCCAAGGCCATTGTGTGTAATAGCTGAAAACACAGGAACAAACCCTGCTTCCAAAAACTTCTTGATGGCCAGGGTATTTACAGAGTCATGCAACAAATCACCTACAAAGCCATAATCTACATCTTTTACAGGACGCTTTATAGCTTTTATGACATCCCCATCAGCTCCGGTTAATCCAACAGCATCGCATTTCAAATTTTGCAACTTAGCAACGATTGTCTTGTTTGTCAAGCCAGCGTACACCATTGTTACAATGCGTAACATTTCCTCATTTGTCACACGACGCCCTTCTATCATTTGGGCTTCAATTCCCAGTTCACTAGCCAGGCGAGTCGCTATTTTACCACCGCCATGTACAAGAATCTTTTTCCCTGACAATGCAGAGAACTTTTCTAAAAAAGAATCCAATTGGCGTTCATCATCAATAATATTCCCGCCAATTTTAATTATATTTAATACACTATTAGCCATTACGCAACTTTTCCCAATAAAAATAGTTTTTCAATAATTTATAGGATTGGACTATGCCAAATCCTCTAACATACGTTTCAAAACAACCTGAGCAGCCCATACGCGGTTGCTAGCCTCTTTAATCACGAGTGAATTTGGTCCATCTAAAATCTCAGAAGACAATTCAAGATCTCTTCGTACTGGCAAACAATGCATTACTTTGGCATCATTCGTCAAATTGAGCTTCTTGTTATCCATCATCCAATCTTCATCAACACCATATACCTCGCCATATTCTTGATAAGAAGACCAGTTTTTCACATAGACAAAATCAGCATTCTTTAAACTTTCCCCAAGATTATTAGATATGGTTGCTCCAGCGGTAAATTCTTCACTTAACTCATAGCCCATAGGCTGAGCTATCGTAAAATCGACCAATCCCTCTTCTTGTGCTTTGCACATCCATTCTGCGAAAGAATTAGGTACTGCCTGAGGTAATGCCTTAACGTGTGGGGCCCAAGCCAATACCACTTTCGGCTTTTCAGTCTTCTTGTACTCAGTGATGGTAATCATATCTGTCAAACTCTGCAGTGGATGGCGTGTTGCACTCTCTAAGGAAACAACAGGAACACCACAGTACTTAATGAATTTGTTGAACAGGTCTTCGCTATAATCCTCTTCACGATCTTTCAATTTTGGAAAGGAACGTAGTCCCAAAATATCACAATACTCGCCCATAACAGCAGCGGCCTCGCGGATATGTTCAACAGTTGTCCCGTTCATCACAACACCATCCTGTGTTTCAAGCGCCCAACCATCTTTATCCATATTCATGACCATCACATTCATGCCCAAATTCATTGCCGCTTTTTGTGTGCTCAAACGCGTACGCAAACTCGGATTCAAAAATACAAGTCCCAACGTTTTATGTTGACCAAGGTCCTGATTGTCATATGGTGCCGCTTTCAAAGCTAACGCTTCTTGAACAACGTCTGCTACACTAGACACATCCTTAACAGAGAAAAACTTTTTCATCTATATCTATTAATTCGAGTGTATTTTCAACAGGCAATCAATAGGCCTGTCACACTCAGTATATATTCTAACTACTACAGCGCAATCAAATTTACACTAGCCAACGTGCGGCTGTTGGACAATTTGATCGACAGCTTTAAGGTTCTATGCAACCGTTACTGCTTTGATATGTGCTTTCAATGCTGATAAAAACTGATCAGCATGATCTTTCGTAATATTCAAAGCAGGCAACAAGCGAATTACGAAAGGTTTAGCCTCCCCTGTAAAGATACGGTTCTTTAGCAAAAGATCTTTCTTTACATGAGCCAAAGATTCAGGTAGTTCTATACCGATCATTAATCCTCTTCCCCTCACTTCAACAATATCTTCGATTTGTTTAAGCTCATCAATAAGATATTGTCCGACTTGCGCCGCATTCTCCATCAACTTATCTTGTTGGATAACTTCCAATACAGCCAGTGCGGCAGCACATGCGAGATGATTGCCACCAAATGTCGTTCCCAGACTCCCGTAAGTCGCCTTAAATTTGGGCGATATACTGATTGCACCAATTGGAAAACCATTGCCCATCCCTTTTGCCATCGTGTAAATATCGGCTTCAACGCCCGAATAATCCTGCGCATAGAATAAGCCTGTTCTTCCATACCCACATTGTACTTCATCTGCAATAAACACGGCATTATATTGATCACAAAGAGAGCGAATCAACTGAAGAAACGATACTGACGCTTCCCTGATTCCACCTACGCCCTGAATACTTTCTACGATAACAGATGAAATTTCATTACCATATGATGCGAAAGCCTCCGTTAAAGCCGCTTCATCATTGAAAGGAAGAAATACAATATTATCGGTCTCGTTGACGGGAGCCACGATACTCGGGTTATCTGTTGCCGCTACGGCCAATGAAGTCCTTCCATGAAAAGCTTTTGAAAACGCTATGACTTTCTTACGCTTATTGTAAAAAGAAGCCAGCTTCAATGCATTTTCATTTGCTTCCGCGCCGGAATTGCAAAGAAATAAATCATAATCAACCTTTCCCGAAACTTCCCCTAACAATCGGGCAAGTTCACGCTGAATTGGAATCTCGACAGAGTTGGAATAGAACCCAATACGGTTCAATTGTTCTGTGATGCGTTGTACATAATGTGGGTGCGTGTGTCCGATCGATATCACAGCATGGCCACCATACAAGTCCAAGTAAGCATTTCCTTCGGCATCCCACACCGTTGATCCATTAGCCTTTATTATGTTAATGGGATTAATGGGATAAACATCAAATGGTTTCATCTTAATGAATTATAGATTGATAAACGAAATAGCTAGTAATAGAAAAAGCTATCAGATTTTAGCAATACAAATATATTAGTTATAACGGTAGGAATGGTCATAAAATAAAAAAAGTCCCCTTAAAAAGAGGACTTTTTTATGCTAGATCAGAAGAAGACTATTCTCCGTCTACTTTTTCTTCACCTTCTACTTCAGCTTTAACTTCTGCAGGAGCTTCAGTTTCAGCAGTAGCAGCTTTTTTAGCACCACCACGACGACGAGTAGCTTTTTTCTCAGCAGCAGCAGCTTTTTTACCGTAGATTTCGTTGTAATCAACTAGTTCGATGAAAGCCATTTCCGCGTTATCACCTAAACGGTTTTCCATTTTGATGATACGAGTGTAACCACCTGGACGGTTAGCTACTTTTTCAGAAATTTCGCGGAATAAGATAGAAACAGCGTCTTTATCTTTCAAATAAGCGAATACTGTACGACGAGAGTGTGTTGTGTCGTTTTTAGATTTAGTAATCAAAGGCTCAACATACGTACGTAATGCTTTAGCTTTAGCCAAAGTAGTTGTAATACGTTTGTGTAGGATTAATGATGTTGCCATGTTAGCCAACATTGCTTTTCTATGGCTATCCGTACGGCCTAAGTGATTTACTTTTTTTCCGTGTCTCATTTTGATTTTATTATACTAATCGTACCGTTTTTGTATATGCCATTTATGTGAACATCACATATCCAGACAGCCAAAAGGAATTACGACTAGTGGTCGCTTAATAAATTATTATTCTTCGTCTAATTTGTATTTTGCCAAGTTCATTCCGAATGATAAACCTTTCGATTTAACCAATTCTTGGATTTCACTTAACGATTTTTTACCGAAGTTTCTGAATTTCAACATATCAGCTACGTCATAAGTTACTAACTCAGCCAATGTGCGAATATCCGCAGCTTTCAAACAGTTCAATGCACGAACTGAAAGATCAAGATCTACTAATTCTGTTTTCAAGATCTTACGCATATGTAAGATTTCTTCGTCAACAACTTTAGTTTCTTCTTTCGTTTGAGACTCAAGAAGCATATTCTCATCAGAGAATAAAATAAAGTGTTGAATTAAGATCTTAGCAGCTTCTTTCAAAGCTTCTTCGGGGTGAATTGAGCCATCAGTAGAGATATCCAACAACAATTTCTCGTAGTCAGTTTTTTGCTCTACACGGTAATTCTCAATGGTATATTTAACATTCTTGATCGGAGTAAAGATCGAATCGATTGCGATAACACCTACTGGAGCATCAACAACTTTATTCTCATCAGCATTTACGTATCCACGACCTTTGGCAATACTCAATTCCAATTCAATTGTCACTGAATTATCCATGTTACAGATTACCATGTCTGGGTTTAAGACCGTAAAGTTATTAGAGAATTTTGTGATATCACCAGCTAAGAATTGCTCTTGACCATTGATTACTACAAATACCTTTTCGTTGTCACCAATCTCACCTGTTTTTTTGAAACGAATTTGTTTCAAGTTCAAGATAATTTCAGTTACGTCTTCAACAACACCTTTGATCGTTGAAAATTCGTGCGAAACGCCAGAAAACCTTATCGACGTAATTGCATATCCTTCTAAAGAGGACAATAGAATACGGCGCAAAGCATTACCAATGGTTACACCAAAACCAGGCTCCAATGGACGAAATTCAAACGTACCATCAAAATCCGTAGATTTTTGCATGATAACTTTATCCGGTCTTTGAAATGCTAAAATTGCCATTTATTTTCTTTTAATGTTTTATTTGTAATAATAATTGTAATACAATAGAAGATGCATACCCCAAAAATTGGACTATGCATTCTTCTATTTTATTTATTATTTAGAGTATAACTCAACGATTAAGTTCTCTTTGATGTTTTCAGGAATGTCAGCTCTTTCTGGATAGCTTAAGAAAGTACCTGTCAATTCTTTCGCATTCCACTCTAACCAAGAAAATTTGTTTACAGTACGACCTGCAACTGAATTTGTGATGGCTTCAAGTGTTTGAGAACGTTCACGAACTGCTACAACGTCACCTGGACGCAAGCTATATGATGGAATGTTAACAACTTCGCCGTTAACAGTAACGTGTTTATGGGATACCAACTGACGAGCAGCGGCACGAGAAGTAGCGATACCTAAACGGTAAACTACGTTATCCAAGCGAGCTTCTAACAATTTCAAGAAGATCTCACCTGTAATACCTTGTTTAGAGGCAGCTTTAACAAATAAGTTTGAGAACTGACGCTCCAATACACCGTAAGTGTATTTTGCTTTTTGTTTTTCTAACAACTGAATAGCATATTCAGATTGTTTACCTCTGCGTTTAGAAGCTCCATGTTGTCCAGGAGGGTAATTTTTCTTTTCTAACGCTTTATCTGGGCCGAAGATCGGCTCTCTAAATTTACGGGCAATTTTGGACTTAGGTCCTGTATATCTAGCCATTTTCTTTTACAATTAAAGTATCTATCAGCCTATAGCCGATGAATCTTATCTTTAAATTAATTAAACTCTTCTGCGTTTTGGAGGACGACAACCGTTGTGAGGAAGTGGAGTGATATCTTTGATAGTAGTCACATCAATTCCTACTGTTTGTAATGTTCTGATTGCCGATTCACGACCAGCACCAGGTCCTTTAACAAACACTTCAACTTTACGTAAACCCAAGTCGTGAGCAACTTTTCCACAGTCTTGTGCAGCTTGACCAGCAGCGTATGGAGTGTTCTTTTTAGAACCACGGAAACCCATTTTACCAGCACTAGACCAAGAAATAGTTTGACCTTGATTATTTGTCAAAGTTACAATGATATTGTTAAACGTTGCGTTAATGTGAGCCTGACCTACAGGTTCGATAACAACGATACGCTTTTTTGCAGCTTTTTTAGTTTTAGCCATTTCTTATTTATTATTTAGTAGCTTTTTTCTTGTTTGCAACTGTCTTACGTTTACCTTTACGAGTACGTGAGTTGTTTTTAGTACGTTGACCACGAACTGGTAAGTGTTTACGGTGACGCAATCCACGGTAACAACCGATATCCATTAAACGTTTGATGTTTAATTGAATTTCAGAACGCAATGCACCTTCAACTTTCAATTCGTCGTTAATGATGGTACGAATTGCTGCCAATTGCTCATCATTCCACTCTTGTACCTTCACATCTTCGCTGATACCAGCTTTTTCCAAGATATATTCAGCTCTTGTACGACCGATACCAAAAATATAGGTAAGGCCGATCACACCTCTTTTGTTTTTAGGTAAATCAATACCTGCTATCCTTGCCATATAATATTAAGCTATTATTTTTTTAATGAATTAACCCTGACGTTGTTTAAACTTTGGGTTCTTTTTGTTGATTACAAAAACTTTACCTTTACGACGGATGATCTTACAGTCCGCGCTACGTTTTTTTATTGATGCTCTTACTTTCATGATATTTATTTTTTCAAAAGCTTGCGCTAATACAAGGGCTTATGGCTATTTATAGCGATAAGTAATCCTTCCTTTAGTCAAATCATACGGAGACATTTCCAATTTAACTTTATCACCAGGTAAAATTTTGATATAGTGCATGCGCATTTTACCAGAAATATGGGCAATGATTTCATGTCCATTTTCCAACTCTACCCTAAACATAGCATTAGAAAGTGCCTCTCTAATTATACCGTCTTGTTCTATTGAGGCTTGTTTAGCCATATATTCTCGATTAAATTTAATTTAAAAGCCTGCGAACAGGAGTGCAAAGATAAATAAAAATAATTGAAAACCAACTACTTTTTGTTCAAAACTTTCTCTACATGTTCGAATGTCAGCAACACATCTGGTTCTCCTTTTCGGATTGCAACCATCTGTTCGAAGTGCGCCGATAATTTCCCATCCACTGTACTTACTGTCCAACCATCATCCCAAAAACGAACACCTGCACGCCCCGCATTGATCATCGGTTCGATACAAATAACCAAACCTTCTTCCAATTTAGGACCAGCACCTCGTTTTCCATAATTAGGAACCTCAGGTTTTTCATGTAAGTGATAACCAACTCCGTGTCCAACCAGCTCACGAACAATTCCGAATCCGAATTTGCTCACATACTCCTGAACAGCTGAAGAGATATCCCCAACACGTTTACCAGCCACCGCCTGTTCAACACCTTTGTACAATGATTCCTTTGTTACATCCAATAACAACTGTGCTTCCTCAGATATTTCACCTACACCAAAGGTGTATGCTGAATCACTGATAAAGCCGTTCAGATTGACACCACCATCGACCGAAACAAGATCTCCATCTTTAATTTCATAGTCACTTGGAAAACCGTGTACAATTTGATCGTTGACAGATATACACAAAGAATACGGAAATCCCTGATAATTTAAGAACGCAGGCGTCCCGCCGTTATCATGGATATACTCATAAGCTAATTTATCAAGAGATATAGTCTTTACCCCAGGTTTAATCACTTTTGCGATTTCACCAAGCAATTGCGAAAGCACATCTGCTGACTTCCGCAATTGCTCTATATCTTCTGCTGACTTATAAAATACTTTAGACATCTAAAGAAATTAAATTGCCGAATGATCCATTCCCTCAACAGACGCGGCCGAACGACCTTTAATACGACCTGTTTTCATTAATCCATCGTAATGACGCATCAATAAATGAGATTCGATCTGTTGCAAAGTATCCAACACTACACCTACTAAAATCAATAATGACGTACCACCGTAGAAGTGCGCAAATTGATTATTAATACCAAACAAACTTGCAATAGCAGGTAGAATAGCAATGATCGCTAAGAAAATTGCACCTGGAAATGTAATATTTGATATTACGCGGTCTATAAAATTACTAGTTTCCAATCCCGGTTTAATACCCGGCACAAAACCTCCGTTCTTCTTCATGTCGTCCGACATCTGTTGTGGGTTCACCATAATCGCTGTATAGAAAAACGTAAATGCGATAATTAACACCGCAAATGTCACGTTATATGCTACAGAAGTATAGTTACTCAACGAAGTCAAAAATTCCGACTGAAGATTTGGGAAGAACTGTCCTAAACTCATTGGCACAAACATGATTGCCTGCGCAAAAATGATAGGCATTACACCTGCAGCATTTACCTTTAAAGGTATATACTGACGTACTCCACCGACTTGCTTGTTTCCAACGATTTTCTTCGCGTATTGTACAGGGATCTTACGAACACCTTGTACGATCAAGATCGTAAAGATCACAACAAAGAACAAAGCTACAAATTCAAGCAACAATGGAATTGGACCACCACCACCTTTCGCCATTCTAGAAACCCATTCCGCAGTGATACCACTTGGCAATTGAGCGATAATACCAGTCATGATGATCAAAGAAATACCATTACCGATACCTTTATCCGTAATTTTTTCCCCTAACCACATCACAAATAAAGTACCGCCTGTCAAAACTATAGCAGTTAGAATAGTGAATAATGGGTCAGCTATTGTCTTAGCACTTGGCTCGATTTGAGTACGTACATAAGCAAAAGCCTGAAGCAAAGTAATCCCTAAAGTTAAATAGCGAGTAATTTGATTCATTTTTTGACGACCACTTTCCCCTTCCTTCTGCATCTTTTGGAAGTAAGGAACCGCGATGCCCAGCAATTGAACAACAATGGATGCCGAAATATATGGCATTACCCCTAAAGCAAAGATAGCCGAACGAGAGAAAGATCCCCCCGCAAACATATCCAGTAAGCCCAATAAACCCTCTTTTTGACCAGAAGCCAAAGCATGAGGATTTACACCTGGTAATACCACGTGACATCCAATACGGTAAATCAAAAGAAAAAGTAAGGTATTTAGAATACGCGTACGTAAATCATCGATTTTCCAAATATTGGTTAAGGTTGTGATTAGTTTCTTCATTTATTAAATTTTAACGATAGAACCGCCTGCAGCTTCAATAGCTTTTTGAGCAGAAGCAGTAAACGCGTGCGCTGTTACTTCAACTTTAGCTTTCAATTCACCGCGACCCAAGATTTTAACTTTGTCATTTTTAGACACTAAACCATGAGCTTTCAATGCATCGAAATCTACAGCTGTTAAATTGTGTTTCTCGATCAACGCTTGTAAAGTATCTAGGTTCACACCATTGTACTCAACACGGTTGATGTTTTTGAAACCAAATTTAGGCACACGACGTTGCAAAGGCATTTGACCACCTTCGAAACCGATTTTCGTAGAGTGACCTGAACGAGAACCAGCACCTTTGTGACCACGTGTTGAAGTACCACCACGACCAGAACCAGTACCACGGCCAATACGTTTGCTACTTTTTACTGCACCTTTTGCAGGTTTTAAATTACTTAAGTTCATTTTAAACTAAATTGTGCTAGCCCTTCGCTCTCACTAAACAGGTACTAGCGATTAAAAAATAATGATTATTAATAACAAGTAATGGAAGAAGCCCAAAGACCTCTTCCATATGCTAATATTAAATAGTTTCGATAGCTACTAAATGGTTTACTTTACGTACCATTCCAATAATTGATGGAGTAGCTTCAACTTCTACTGAGTGGTTGATTCTTTTCAAACCCAATGCCTCAATAGTTTTCTTTTGGCGCTCGCTTCTGTCGATAACGCTCTTTATCTGGGTGATTTTAATTTTTGCCATGATAATTAACCGTTAAATACTTTATTTAAATCGACACCGCGGTGTTGGGCTACTGTATATGCATCGCGCATGCTTGCTAAAGCTGTTACAGTTGCTTTTACCACGTTGTGTGGGTTAGAAGAACCTAATGATTTAGCCAATACGTCTTTGATACCAGCAGACTCCAATACTGCGCGCATTGCACCACCGGCTAAAACTCCTGTACCTGCGATAGCTGGTTTAACCAAAACTGAACCACCAGAATATTTACCATATTGCTCATGCGGAACAGTACCTTTGATAATAGGAACTTTCACCAAATTTTTCTTTGCGTCGTCAATACCTTTCGTGATTGCTTCTGTTACCTCTTTAGCTTTACCTAAACCGTAACCAACAATACCGTTTTCATCACCTACTACAACAATTGCAGAGAAGCTGAAAGTACGACCACCTTTAGTAACTTTAGCTACACGTTGGATACTTACTAAGCGATCTTTTAATTCAATTTCGCTTGATTTTACTCTTTTTATATTGCTTAATGCCATTTCTTTCTATGATTAAAAGTCTAAACCGCCTTCGCGAGCACCTTCAGCCAAAGATTTGATACGGCCATGGTATAAGTACCCATTACGGTCAAAAACTACTTTATTAATACCTGCTGCTAATGCTTTTTCAGCCACTAGTTTACCTACAGCTTTAGATTGATCAACCTTGTTACCAGATGCAACAAACTCTTTTGACAAGCTAGATGCAGCAACTAATGTTTTACCTGCATTGTCGTCAATGATTTGCGCATAGATACCTTTGTTACTTCTAAAAACCGATAAACGTGGACGTTCAGACGTTCCAGCAAGGTTTTTTCTGATTCCTTTTTTGATTCTCTCTCTACGAGATGCTTTTTGTCCTGCCATGATTATTATTTTTTAGCTGATTTACCTGCTTTTCTTCTCAATACTTCACCTGCAAACTTAACACCTTTTCCTTTGTAAGGTTCTGGTTTACGGAAGCCACGGATTTTTGCCGCTACCTGTCCGATCAATTGTTTGTCAGCACACTCCAAAGTGATTGTAGGGTTTTTACCTTTATCAGCAGTAGTTGATACTTTAACCTCTTTTGGCAATACAAAAACAATCTGGTGAGAGAAACCTAAAGTTAACTCTAATACATTACCAGTACTTGAAGCACGGTAACCTACACCGACTAACTCTTGCGTAGTTTTGTAACCTTCAGTCACACCGTGAACCATGTTAGCCAACAGGGAACGGTATAGACCGTGTAATGCTTTGTGTTTCTTTTGATCAGTTGGACGTGTTACAACGATATTGCCCTCTTCTTGAGCAATCGTGATGTCACGATCAACTTGTTGTGTTAATTCGCCTTTAGGACCTTTTACTGAAACTAAGTTTTTGTCCGAAATAGTAACAGTTACCCCAGCAGGGATAGCGATAGGCGCTTTTCCAATTCTTGACATTTCTTTGTGCTTTTACCTAGATTAATAAACGTAACATAAAACTTCACCACCAACATTTTGAAGTCTAGCTTCCTTATCTGTCATTACACCTTTAGATGTTGACAAGATAGCAATACCTAAACCGTTCAAAACTCGAGGCATAGTATCAACGCTTGCATACTTTCTTAAACCAGGTTTACTCACACGTGTCAACGTACGAATAGCCGGAATTTTGCTAATTGGATTATATTTCAATGCGATTTTGATCGTACCCTGTACGCCATTCTCATCGAATTTGTAATTAGCAATGTAACCTTTGTCAAAAAGAACTTTCGTGATCTCTTTTTTAAGGTTCGATGCAGGAATTTCAACAACCCTGTGGTTGGCCTTGATGGCATTCCTTACTCGTGTAAGGTAATCCGCAATTGGATCTGTAGTCATTATATATGAAAATTTGTGACAGCGGTTTCCCTCCCAACCATTGGTATGGGACCTTCTATCTGTTAAACAATTTTAAAATGCAAAAACCCCGGCAATCCTCAGTTGAATTGCCCGGGCAAAATTAAGTATTTTTTTTTAATTACCAAGAAGCTTTTTTCACCCCTGGGATTTTGCCATCTAAAGCCATCTCACGGAATGTTACACGAGAGATACCGAATTGACGCATATATCCTTTAGGACGGCCAGTCAATTTACAACGATTATGTAAACGTACTGGAGAAGCATTTTTAGGCAATTTATCTAATGCAACGTAATCGCCAGCAGCTTTTAATTCTGCACGTTTTGCCGCATATTTAGCTACCAATTTAGCGCGTTTTACTTCGCGTGCTTTTAATCCTTCTTTAGCCATTGTTATTAGTATTTTGATTTTTAAATGGTAAACCGAATTGTTTCAACAATTCTAAAGCCTCAACATCATTTTGAGCAGAAGTCACGAAAGTGATATCCATACCTTGGATCTTGTTGATTTTATCAATGTTGATCTCAGGGAAAATGATTTGCTCAGTGATACCTAAGTTATAGTTACCACGTCCGTCGAAACCTTTATCGTTGATACCGCGGAAGTCACGAATACGTGGAAGCGATACTGCTACCAAACGATCCAAGAATTCAAACATATTGTTGTCACGTAAAGTAACACGTGCCCCTACAGGCATACCTTTACGTAATTTAAAGTTTGAAATATCTTTTTTCGATTTTGTAGCAACGGCTTGTTGACCTGTGATTAAAGTCAACTCAGCAATAGCGTTATCGATTAATTTTTTGTCAGCTGTTGCAGCTCCTACGCCTTGTGAAACAACGATTTTCTCAAGTTTAGGAACCTGCATAATACTTTTATACTGAAATTTTTCTTGAAGTGCTTTACGGATTTCTTCCGCATATTTCACTTTTAATCTTGGTACGTAAGTCATTATTTAATTTCCTCCCCTGATTTTTTAGCGTAACGAACTAATTTACCATCTGCATTTAACTTACGACCTACACGTGTAGTTGCACCTGTTTTAGGATCGATAACAGCTAAATTAGAGATGTGAATACCAGCTTCTTTCTCAATGATACCACCATTAGGATTAGCTGCACTTGGTTTAGTGTGTTTTTTTACGATGTTAGCGCCCTCAACGATAGCTCTATTTTTATCCACTAAAACAGTTAATACTTTTCCTTGAACACCTTTAGAGTTACCAGCGATAACTTTCACTAAATCACCTTTTTTAATTTTGATTTTGTGCGTAGTTGTTTTTGTTTTTTGTGCCATAATTATAAAACCTCCGGTGCTAATGATACAATTTTCATGAACTGTTTCTCACGCAACTCTCTAGCAACAGGGCCAAAGATACGTGTACCACGTGGTTCATCATTATTATTTAATAATACAGCGGCGTTGTCATCGAAACGGATATATGAACCATCTTTACGACGGATTTCCTTTTTCGTTCTAACGACTACTGCTTTAGAAACGGAACCTTTTTTCACGTTTCCTGAAGGCATAGCGCTTTTCACCGATACAACAATCTTATCTCCGATTGATGCATAACGCTTGCGCGTACCGCCCAATACACGGATTACTAAAACTTGTTTAGCACCGCTATTGTCAGCTACATTAAGTCTTGATTCTTGTTGTACCATGTTATTTAGCTCTTTCTATAATTTCTACTAATCTCCAGTTTTTTGTTTTACTCAGCGGACGAGTTTCCATGATTAATACCGTATCGCCGATACCGCAGGTATTAGTTTCGTCATGAGCTTTAAATTTAGTAGTTTTTTTAACGAACTTACCATAGATCGGGTGTTTCACTTTACGTTCCACTGATACCACGATAGACTTGTCCATCTTGTTGCTAACTACTAAGCCGATTCTTGTTTTTCTTAAATTTCTTTCCATTTCGACTTTAAATTTTACGCCTCAGAGGCTGTTTCATTTTTAGCTGCAGCTTTGCGTGCACTGATCTCTGTACTGATACGAGCGATAGTTTTGCGTGCTGCTTTGATCACGTTAGGGTTCTCAATAGCTGAAACAGCATGTGCAAATTTCAATTTTGTAAGGGCTGTTTTCTCTTCTACAAGACGAGCTTTTAAGTCCTCATTAGATAATTCTAAAATTTCTGAATTTTTCATGTTTTTTCAGTTGTTATTTGGGTTATCATCGCTTTATATATAGCGTTAGGGGTAACGGCCCTAACGCTTAAATGATGACATTACCAAGATTTTTATGCTTCAACGTAGTCTCTACGAATCACAAACTTAGTTTGAACCGGAAGTTTTTGAGCTGCAAGGCGTAAAGCTTCTTTGGCAATTTCCAAAGGCACACCTTCTGCTTCAAATAACATACGGCCTGGGCGTACTACTGCTACCCAGTATTCTGGAGCACCCTTACCTTTACCCATACGTACCTCTGCAGGTTTTTTCGTAACAGGTTTGTCAGGGAAAATACGAATCCAAACTTGACCTTCACGTTTCATATAACGTGTAACCGCAATACGAGCTGCCTCGATTTGACGACTAGTGATCCATGCTTGCTCCATTGTTTTGATACCGAAAGAACCGAAAGCTAACTCCGCTCCACGAGAAGCGTTACCTTTCATGCGGCCTTTCTGCATCTTTCTGAACTTCGTTCTTTTTGGCTGTAACATGTTCGTATACTTTTTAAATCTGCTTTTTCAGCAGGTTTTTGTTGTAATCTAAATAACTATTAATCTTTTTTCGGACCACGGTTGCTTCCACCACGGTTGTTTCCACCACGGTTATTTCCACCGCGACCACCTTTGTTGTTACGGTTGTCACGACGTTCGCCACCACCTTCGTGGTTGCCACGTGATTTTACACCAGATGCTTGACCAATGTTTGGAGATAAGTCACGTTTACCGTAAACCTCACCTTTACAGATCCAAACTTTGATACCAATTTTACCGTATGTAGTCAATGCTTCAGCTAAAGCGTAGTCGATATCAGCACGCAATGTGTGTAAAGGAGTTCTTCCTTCTTTGTATTGTTCAGTACGCGCCATTTCAGCACCACCTAAACGACCAGAACACATGATTTTGATACCTTCTGCACCCATACGCATTGTAGAAGCGATTGAAGTTTTCATTGCACGACGGAATGAAATACGTGCCTCTAATTGTTTAGCGACACCTTCAGCTACTAACTTCGCATCTAACTCAGGGCGTTTGATCTCGAAAATGTTGATTTGAACATCCTTTTTAGTCAGTTTTTTCAACTCTTCTTTGATCTTGTCAACTTCTTGACCACCTTTACCGATAACGATACCTGGACGAGCAGTGTGAATTGTAACAGTGATACGTTTTAAAGTTCTTTCGATAACAACTTTAGCTACACCACCTTTTGCAATACGAACAGAAAGATATTTTCTGATTTTTTCGTCTTCAACTAATTTATCGGAATAGTTTTTACCTCCGAACCAGTTAGAATCCCAACCTTTGATGATTCCTAATCTGCTACCTATTGGATTTGCTTTTTGTCCCATTTCTCAATAAATTAGTTTTGTTCAACGTTTAATTTGCTATCAACTACCAACGTAACGTGATTTGAACGTTTACGAACTCTGTATCCGCGACCTTGAGGAGCCGGACGCAATCTTTTCAATTGACGACCACCACCTACTGATACTTCTTTTACAATTAGTTCGCTTTCTTCCACTGATTTACCTTCGTTTTTGGCTTCCCAGTTTTTGATTGCAGATAATAATAATTTTTCTACACGAGCAGCAGCTTCTTTACTTGAGTGTTTCAAAATGTATAATGCATTTTCCACACGTTGACCGCGAATTAAGTCTACCACTAAACGCATCTTACGAGGCGAAGTAGGGCAGTTCAATAATTTGGCATCCGAAGCTCCTCCTTTTTGAGCTTTCTCTTGCTCTTTGCGTTGTCTAATTAAGACAGACTTTTTAAGTTTTTTTGTTGCTTCCATTACCTATTATTTTTTCTTTTCTGCGTGGCCTCTGAATGTACGCGTAGGCGCGAATTCACCAAGCTTGTGACCTACCATATTCTCTGTTACATAAACAGGGATAAATTTGTTCCCGTTGTGCACTGCGAAGGTATGGCCAACAAAATCAGGTGAAATCATTGATCTACGAGACCATGTTTTGATAACTGACTTTTTGTTAGTTTCATTCATAGAAAGAACTTTTCTTTCTAAGTTGTGATCGATATAAGGACCTTTTTTAATTGAACGAGCCATTATTTTTTCCTTCTCTCAATGATGTAACGATTCGATGTTTTCTTCTTGTAACGTGTTTTGAAGCCTTTAGCTAATACACCTGTACGTGAGCGTGGGTGACCTCCTGAAGTACGGCCTTCACCACCACCCATAGGGTGATCTACTGGGTTCATCGCAACACCACGAACTCTTGGACGACGACCTAACCAACGTTTGCGACCTGCTTTACCTAACACTTGGTTAGATCTTTCATGGTTCGATACCGAACCAATTGTAGCAACACAAGTCAATAAGATCATACGTGTTTCGCTCGAAGGCAATTTGATGATGGCATATTTACCATCACGAGCAGACAATTGAGCATAAGTACCAGCCGAACGAGCAATTGAACCACCTTGACCAGGATTTAATTCAATGTTGTGGATGATAGAACCCAATGGAATGTTTGCTAATGGTAATGTATTACCAACTTCTGGGGCAACTTTATCACCTGCAATTACAGTTTGACCAACTACTAAACCAGCTGGAGCAAGGATGTAACGTTTTTCACCATCAGCGTAATGCAACAAGGCAATACGAGCAGTACGATTTGGATCGTACTCGATAGTAGCTACTTTTGCAGGGATATCTTTTTTATCGCGTTTGAAATCAATTAATCGGTATACTTTTTTATGTCCCCCACCGAGATAACGCATAGTCATTTTACCGGAGTTATTACGACCGCCTGATTTCTTGTTGATTTTTACTACTAACGATTTTTCAGGAACGTTTGTAGTAACATCAGAGTAGTCAGCGCCTACTCTAAAACGAGTACCAGGGGTTACCGGTTTGAATCTTTTAACTGCCATTTTTTATTATATAGTACTGTAAAAGTCAATAGTTTCGCCGTCTTTAATAGTAATGACAGCCTTTTTATACTTAGGAGCTCTACCAGATACGAAACCTGCTTTTGTGTAACGGCTTTTTGCTTTACCAGCTACTACTGCAGTGTTTACAGCAAGAACTGTAACACCAAACATAGCCTCAACAGCTGCTTTAATCTGGATTTTGTTTGCTCTGTGATCTACTTTGAAAGCGTAACGGTTTAATTTCTCCGTTAACAAAGAAGCTTTCTCAGTCAAGATAGGTTTTTTAATAATTTCCATATTACTTAGCTAATGCTTCCTCCAAAGATTTAACAGAATCTGTAGTCAACAATAATTTTGTTGCGTTCAATACATCATATGTATTTAAATCAGATGCAACAATAACTTTTGCTTTTTTCAAGTTTCTGCTTGATTTATAAACAATTTCATCGTAAGCTGGCAATACCAACAATGTTTTCTCATCAGCTACATTCAACGCATTGATTAAAGCAACATAATTTTTAGTTTTGATAGCATCGAATTTTACTTCATCCAATACCACAATGTTATTATCTTTTGCTTTGTAAGATAACGCTGATTTACGTGCCACTTGTTTCAATTTTTTGTTCAATTTGAACGAGTAGTCACGAGGTTGAGGACCGAATACACGACCACCACCATTAAACAATGGAGATTTGATAGAACCCGCACGAGCACCACCAGTACCTTTTTGTTTGTGTAATTTACGAGTAGAACCCGCGATTTCGTTACGTTGTTTAGATTTGTGAGTTCCTTGGCGTTGGTTCGCTAAGTATTGTTTCACATCCAAATAGATCGCATGATCGTTAGGCTCTAACCCAAATACCGACTCAGGAAGTTGCACCTTGGCACCTGTTTCTTTACCTGATAAATTTAAAACTTTAACTTCCATCTCTACTATTTGTCTACGATTACATAAGAACCTTTAGCTCCTGGAATGGAACCACTAACAACGATAAGGTTTTGCTCAGCGTAAACTTTCAACACCTGTAAGTTTTGAACTTTAACTCTGTCACCACCTGTACGACCAGCCATGCGCATACCTTTGAATACGCGTGAAGGCCATGATGAAGCACCTAATGAACCTGGAGCACGTAATCTGTTGTGCTGACCGTGAGTCGCACCACCTACACCACCAAATCCATGACGTTTCATTACACCTTGGAAACCTTTACCTTTTGAAGTACCGACTACATCTACGTACTCACCTTCTTCAAAAAGAGTAACGTCAACTACGTCACCAAGTTGTTTTGCATCTGGGAAAGTTTTAAACTCTACCAACTTACGCTTAGGCGTTGTGTTTGCTTTCGCAAAGTGCCCTTTCAAAGGAGCTGTCGTGTTTTTCTCCTTAGCTTCGTCGAAACCAAGTTGAATTGCCGAGTAGCCATCCTTTTCTTCCGTACGTATCTGCGTAACCACGCACGGCCCGGCCTGAATCACTGTACAAGGAATATTTTTCCCATCAGCGTTAAACAGGCTCGTCATTCCTACTTTTTTTCCAATAATACCTGACATGTTGTAAATTAATTAATTAAAAGTCCTTCGAAGCAGTAGGGCTTCGCTCAAGACATACTATTCCCATTAAGGGACTGCAAAGTTACAAACATTTTTATAACTGTCAAATAATTAGTGAATTATTTTTTTTATTTTCTAGATCTTTTCTTTATCCGCGTCAAATTTCCGAATAATACCTGTCCAGCTCTCCGCTCCGATTAAATCACCTCCAGAAAAATAAAATTACTTGCATTTATTTCTGCTGCCATACAGTTGTCACAGATCACCCTAATTTTGAACTATCGTACAACGCAGAAGGCGATGTATTGCTTACTATAAAAACTTTAAAATACGAGAATCATGAAAACAGAAATCATTTCCAAAAACGAGCTACTTCAGCATTGGTTAGGCCACAGAAACCTGACAAGACAGACTATTGAAAAATTTCCAGAAGAAGGATTGTTCAATTACAAAGTAGAAGGCATGCGCACTTTTGCAGATATGATTAAGGAGCTATTAGGTATTGCTGCGCCAGGTCTCCAAGAAATTGTCACCAACAAGAGCGGCGAACTCAATGAGAATCTCAGTTATTCGACCAAAGCACAATTGCTTCAGGCCTGGGATGAAGCTACTCCTCAGATCAGTGAATTGTTCAATCAAATTCCAGAAGAACGCTTTGCCGAAGAATTCAACCTATTCGGCCAGTACAAATCGCCAGTCATTCACAGCATCCTTTATTTTATCGATAATGAAATCCACCACCGTGGCCAAGGATTTGTTTATCTAAGATTACTTGGTATAGAACCTCCATTTTTTTGGGAAAGAGGGTAGTTAGTCACCTCCTCAAAAACTCATACTCGCCCCGATTATCCATTGCGCCGATCTTGAGTCCGTGTTATTCCCACTATTTGAGCATCCTTCGATTTCTATTCGCCCCTCTTTCTGGTCTGATTCGTGCCCTATCGCACATAAATGCGGGGTGAGAAAGAAGTACAACCGTGGTGACTCCGAGTTTAACTCGGAGTCACCACGGACTCATGTCAGACTCACCACGGATACAAGCTGACTCTGACACGAAGCAGGCTCGAACAGATACCGAAGGCATATCGAATCTCTGCATCCGCAGTTGCTCAAAAAACTACTGTAAATTAGGTTATGGATAGTATCTTTTAGATTTGTTCCAAAGCCGATGAAAGCAGACGCTTTACGACCTCTTTTAACGATTCGGGTTCAATAATTGTTCCTTTATCAGCAAACATCAGATACCAGCGCGCAAAGCCGTTCTCCATATTAATGCATTCGAAATGCATCTCTACATAATTATCGGTGACAGTTTCCTTTTGGAAACCAAAATAGTGACGATCCCATTCCATATAGCGGGCCATATCCTTATCTACTTGCACAACGACTTTTGTCGTGGGAACGTCATGACGTTTATTCAGAAAGAAAGATAACTCGGGATGCTCTTTTCCAAAATCTTCGGCAAGTATTCTAATATTGTTTATTCTGTCCAAACGGAATTGCCTGTAATCTTGTCTTAATCTACAAAAAGCGAGGACATACCAAAACTTGCTCTCCACAAAAATACCCACAGCTTCGATTTCACGCCTTTCTGGAGTTTTATCCGAAGGTTTGGAATAATAGATTTCCACACATTTTTTAGCAGCGATGCTTTCGATCAGTATATTGGTGCCATAGGTTAGCTTCTCATTGAATTGATGACGCCCACCGCGCACCAAAAAGTTATCCCCAACTAAGGCTACCTGTTCTTTTTCGTTACCCCGTAATATGGCTTTCATTTTCAGCAATGCTGTTGTAAAATGATGCGCAAGATTCCGATCTGTATACTTTTCCACCAGTTTCTCCGCCGCCACAAAACTCAATGCCTCCTCTCGGGTAAATTGCAGAGGTGGCATTTTATATCCCTCCACCAAAGAATAACCGCTTCCCGCTTCACCGTAAATCGGAATCCCTGCTTGCATCAGGGATCTGATATCACGATAAATCGTACGCGGACTTACTTCATAGCGTTCTGCCAAAGCAGCAGCAGTGACCACAGGTTTAGCTTGTAGATGCATATAAATAGCAAGTATGCGGTCGAATCTCTTTTGAATATCGGTCATTGGGATAAAAGTACAACAAAAAATACACCGATTTAAGCTTTAAAGTGCAAAGTTAGCTCTCAAACATAATGATAATTCGCTATTCGAAAACTACAATTACAACTATCATATTCTAAATTCATATCCATAGTCCAATCTTAATTTAACCAGGTATTTTTTTCCGATCGTGTAACTTCCAGTAACCATGAGCTCTTCTTAAGGTTCCAACTAGCTTCTGTTTAAATTTGGGTGTACCTGAGAAGTCTAATTTCTCTAAAAAGCTAATAAAAATTGTATTCTGTACCTTCTTATCAACCAAAGGCAAATTTTCGTTAAGAAAAGCTACCACAGCATCAAATAGATCTGAGTTGTCATCATCTATAGCTTTCTGAATATACCGTTTAAGACTTCCCATTTGTAAAGTAATAGAAAAACTATAATCTTCATCCAGAATTTCTTCTTCTAAATTTGGAAATATCCTAATCAAATCGGCGATAAATAAATCTTTATTTTTCATAGCACAATATCAAAACATATTATTCATATCTCTTCTAGCTCTATTTAAGTTGAATAATCTCAAAAATGGCAAAGCTTTAAATTATAAAGCCTTGCCACTAATCTTATCTTTGCGCATAACATCTTTCTAAGCCAGCTTATGGACTCAGTCGAAAACAACTATATAACCCCACAATAGATGGAATTCGAGAAGTCTCCCTCCAGTGTATCCCACACACCAACATAAACATGGAGATCACCTGTTTTTCTGCTTATCTCCTCAAATTGCAACGAGCAGGTGCCCTGATTGACATTGGCAATAGAGGTTCTTAGATGCGACTCGGCATCTAAGCTTATCAATCCCAGATTGATTTTATATATGCTACTTTTATACTGATCATCTACAGTCCAGCTAAGATCAATCTGGTCGCCATCCAAGCTTACTTGACAGTTGGCTAATGGGGTAAGCGGACCCGAAAACAGCAATAGCTTTTCAAGGTTAACAAAAGGCTTATTCTCTTCATCTAATTCAAGAGTTTCTTTAAAAATGTGGCGCTGTGCCAATTGGAAAGCACCTACACGACTTCCCTTTTTCGCTAGAGACTGATAGCCAAACTCAAGAATTCTTTTATTCCATGCGGCAAACTTACCTGCAATTTTCTGTTTTTCTCTATTTAATAGCTCGGCCTCGCTAGGCGGAGACGTTCGTTTTCTTTTACCGCCGCGTATGATATTTTGGCCATTCAATAGGTAAGCATTCACCGAACCAAATTTCCCAACAATAGGGCCGTTCGGACCATTTTGTAAAATTGCCATAAAGTTTCTCTCCTTTTGTTTATAATTAATTGGTATATAAATTATTACCAAGATAACACCAAATTCCCTATTAAAAGAGGAGTAACACTATTTTTACTAGGGGTTAGCAGGGGGTTAACCCCCTGCTAACCCCCTGTTATACCCCTATAAAAGCCCTGTTAATATAGAAATTGATATAAGCTAGATATTGTTATGTGCACTAGACGAAAGAGCCTGTATTTGACAGAGAATAGGATCAAATACTACATGAAGAAACATGTCGTAAGATAGAGCGGGTTCAATCCTATAAAACAAAAAAAGTGAAGTACCTTACATACTTCACTTTTCCACATCGTGTTAATAACTTTGTTGAAAACTCAAAAAAACAGCTCTTATTGCTTGATTACCTTTTCTCCAAGGGGCAACCGGTCATATCGCACCAATGTTTCTACATAGAAGAAATGGACATAGGTCAAGCACACATCAACTTCTGTTTTATGTGGAATGGATCCAACACCATGTTTCAAGATATAGCCACCGGCTTCTTTATAATAGCTGCCCCAATGAAGACATTGAGACAGCAACATTAACTATTATGCGTAACTTAATTGCTTCCGACATCTAATGATGTACAGCCAGTATCGCTCAAATAGACATTTTCGAAAGTGTAATATTGTCCGGAGCCCGAATGACCGCAACTCATCGCATATTACATTGTTAACCAACTAGGGCAACTTGCATAAATATCATAATTTCCACTTTGAATATTAACGGGATAGGAAAGCGTATTCGCAGCGACTACAACATGCTGTGTGGTTCCTCCTGGAAAATCCCCACTAAAGGTCAAATAAATGGGGGAATTACTAAAGTTATACACATAGAAGTCGAATGTGCCACTTAGCGTTTTAATATTCGTTTTGGTATTTTTTTTTGCACCAACGTTTTCCGTAGAAATTACATTTCGTTTATTAGATAGTTTGACAACTGGTACACTCAAATCTCTAGCTTGAACGAACAAACCAGTGACAATAAATAACGCAAAGGCTATTACAAATGAATTTTTTAACATAATTTAAAAGTGTTTATAAATAATTGACTATTTCAATAAGCTTTTTTGAGATATAGCTTATCAACAATTGGCTTTTATCTTAACTAAATCATAAGGGCCTCCTTTCTTTTAGATAAATTGACTAAAGTTTCTCGATCATTAGCGAATGATGCCTCACCATTAATAATTATGGTTGAAAGATCAACGGCACATCGCTTTAAAAAATTCTCCGTAAAAAAATAGGTGTATTACCTACTAATACGTCCAAATGATTACTTGATCAGAATATACAATTTTGAAATACAAGAACTTACCGACCCCTAAAAAATACAATAAGTGTAATCTCAATAAATCTGACTTTACTATTTGTTGTTTTCATTCTTTGTTAGATTTATGAAATTGGCAACGTATAAACGGAGCGGTATAGATCTGACACATCCGGGTGACAGATCTCGCCAAATATTATGTGTCTATCGCGACTATTACAACAGGAGATGCTCCAATGAAAATTTGGGATTGGTTGGAACTGCATTTTTCCCAAGAGCACAAACGACTAAAACTGTTCCTAAAACAACACTTATTTTAAGAACTGTTTAAAAGTGCCTTATCGTCTATTGTTTAATCACCTTTTCTCCGCGGAGCAATCGGTCATACCGCACCAATGCCTCTACATAATAGTAATCGGCATAGGTTAAAGGCACATCCACCTCTGTTTTATGTGGGATTGAACCGACGCTATGTTTCAAAATATAGCCCCCGGCTTCCTTGTAATCTGCTTTGTAGGGTTTAGAAGAAAGCGAGCGCAACATCTGCTCAGCCTTCGAGATATACAGCTGGCTTTCACTGCCTGTTGTGTATTGTGCCAGTTCCAGCAAAGCCGAAGCAGTTACTGAAGCTGTCGACACATCACGAAGATCTTTCTGGCTATAATATTTACTATCTGGAGTAAGCTTGTTCTGGTCCATATCCCAATAAGGAATCAGGTCTTTGGGAAGATTAGGATGATTCAGATAAAACTGTGCAATATGCCTAGCCTGCTCCAAATATTTCTTGTCGCCAGTCTCACGATACATCATCGTATACCCATAAAGTCCCCAAGACTGTCCCCTAGCCCATGCAGACTCATCAAAAGCTCCTTGGGCAGTTTTTCTCGAAATAATACTTCCATCATTCGGATTGTAATCCACCACATGGTAGGAACTATAATCTTTTCGGTAATGATTGATCATCGTTGTATTGGCATGTTGTACCGCAATATCACGATAACGCTTATCACCTGTCATTTTGGAAACTTCCGTCAAAAACTCCAAGTTCATCATATTATCGATGATTACTGGATAGGTCCAAGGCTGACCATCCCAGTTTTTTCCACCGTCCCATGAACGAATTGTTTTCGGTGCTTCATGGAAACGTGTTGCCAGAGATGCTGCTCCAGTACTTAAAATTTCCTTATAAGCAGCCGAATCTCCCGTCAAACGTAATGCATTCCCAAAACTGCAGTATAACATAAAGCCCAAATCATGTGTTCCTTTGTTATTTTTTTCTTTTTCCAGCTGCTTCAATTTACGTTTAGCCTCCGTCAAAAGTTTTTCATCCTTGGTATACTCATATAGATAAAGCACTGTGCCGGGATAGAACCCAGAGCACCACCAGCTTGAACCCCAATTCACATATTTACCATCTTTATAGGTCGTGGGCATATCGGATTCATTGATCGATGCGGCAAGATAGGCGATTTGCTTATGTGCATGCGCTAAATTTGAATGAACGAATTCTTTGTCAAGTCCCAACTTAACGGTTCCTAAATTCCGTTGACTAGAACAAGAAATCCCTTGCATTCCCAGCCCAATTATTAGGGCTCCCGTAATATAATGTTGTATCTTCATGTTTATATAAAATTTAGAACCCTCTATTCTTGTTTAATTTAATAGCTTACATAATAGTCCTTCGGAAATTGCTCGGCACTCCAGCATTTCTGAGAAGTCCAGGGTTGTGAAGCACAGGTCCAGAACTCATCGTCTGCTGGTAATCCCAAAGGCAAGAATGACAGGGAGGCCACATACATAGACCCTGCATTTGTATAGTAATCTGTGAGATTGGATTGTTTATCACCCACCACTCCCATACGCAGCCATCCTGACGGGGCAAAGGTTTTGTCTATATAAATATGCCTTAATATCGCTGTAAGAGCTGCCCGGACCTGTCCTTTTGAGATATCTTCAGGTAGCTTGTTTTCTAAAGCAACTGTCGCCAAAGGTTGGAACGCTGCATTCTTATAAGTTGAGGAGCGTCCAACAACTACATAGTGACCTTCTGGAGAAATCATACGTTCCAAATGATGTGCATATCGCTGCATTCGTTTATACGCTCTATCATACATTTCTTTATATTTTCCGCCGGCGGTAATATTATGGCGTAGCGACTCCACCTGCATGCAGTGAATCACATACCCATTGTAATGATCAAAACTAAAACGGGCGCCGTCGCTGTACCAGCCATCTCCGACATACCATTCCTGATCAAATTTATTGACTGCATAATCGATCTTCTCACGAGCGCACTCCTCCCCGATGCTATAGAGAAACGTCTCTGTCATCGCGGCAAACAGCAACCAATTATTCTCGTTCGGCTTGATCTTCCGCAACAGTTTGAATTCTTCAACTACTCTTTTTTTAGTCACTTGGTCCAAAGGCTGCCATAAAGCCTGTGGGGCCCTCAAAAAAGCCAGCGCAAGATGCGCCGCATCGACGAGTGTTTGGGATGAAGGGCCTCGCCAGGTAAAATAATCCGGCGATTTAGGATCGACACCATATTGTATACCGAGTAATGCGTGGTTACGTAATTTTTTACGCAATTGACCTTCTTCAGTTGCGTCATCCGGTAAGGCCAACCAAGGAGCCATACCTGCCAACAAGCGACCGAAAGCTTCCAAATAACCGACTCCAGGGTCTCGACTATCAAAAGTAGGGCTCACTTCCATCGGCATATTTTTACGCCATTGTTGCTTACTGATATTGCCTAATATTGGAGCAGCCATCTTATGTAAAATAGATACCCAATAGGCGCAATCGTTCTCGCTGTAATTATTTCCTTCCGACGCAGCAACATTGGCTTTCGCCTCACCAGCAAAAGATGTCGCCAGTGCGCCTATCCCGGCACCGCCCAATAGTTTTAATAAGAGTCTTCTTTTCATTGACATTGGTTTATAACGAACACAATCGAAGTGTTACACAAAACATTAAAAATCTTTATTTTAAGCTAAAAAAACAAATCAAAAAAAATCAATCGCTCTAGCAAACGATTGCGTGAGCGATTGATAACAACTTCTTTACTTAATAAACCCAGCCTGGTGTTGGCTTCAAATTTTTATTTAACTCTATTTCAGATTTAGGGACTGGCCACGTGTACCATTGGTCACCTATCCATTCATAAGTGGTACCGCCCGTATTTTCTGTACCACCCCAAGCATGTTGTGCAAATTTTTCGTTGAACTTTGTCTCTTTCAGTGTTTTCCAACGCATTTCATCAAAAAAGTTAACTCCCTCACCAATTAATTCCCGACGCCGCTCGTCTCGTACATAATTACGTGCTTTGCTTTGATCTGAAAAAGAGGAGGCCATTGTTGGAATTCCAACCCGATCTCTGACCTGTTTTACTTTTGCCATAGCACCAGGTAAATCATTCATCTCGACTAACGCTTCTGCCCACATCAACAAAACATCTGCATAACGAATAATAGGCTCGTCTACTGGGTTTTGCTCACGACGAGCGTATTCTAAACCTTCCCCCACAAACTTGCGATGGATATACTTAAACTCAGCCTGTGCATTGGCGCTTCCCGAAGTATAATAAGTACTAGGTAAACTACTATTCAAATTAGGCTCAGCTCCAGATTGGTCCACATAGTATTTACCAGTGACCGGGAATCTATAGGTATACATACCTGCAGTAGTGGAATTGCTGTTTACTCCCTGGAAAGATGCATAAGGAGTTACCACGTTATACGCTAAACGTGGATCCCTATTTGCGTAAGCTGCTTTAAGGCGTGCTTCATTCCCTTCTGGTAGGTAAAACGCCCGCGCAGTACTATTCAATTTATTCAATTCTGTATTGATTACCGTGGTAACAGTAGAATGGACATCATTTCCGTTAACTTTTTGATCCCGGATAAAAAAGACTTTTCTATTGGGAGCTCCTAAAGCATTTACCGTATTCCATTCAGGAATATAGTCTGACCAACTAAAAGGACGTACGGTAGTTCCATCAATTATTTCTTCATACAAATTAACCAAAGCTGGGGTCACTTGGAGATCTGTCCAACATCCCCGGCTATCTTTTGCCCCCTGTTGAAATGCGGCGGTATACTTCTGTACGGCCGAACCGTATCCTGAAGGTTCCTCTATATATTGAACGCTCAAAATCATCTCTTCACAACGTTCATTGGCAACTTTAAATAATTGCTTATAATTTGAAAAGAGTTTATAGCCGTTCTCTCCAACTTTCGCAAAATCAGCTACTGCCTGATCGTATTTTTTGGTCATAAGATAAGCACGGCCACGTAGTGCATAAGCGGCACCTTTACTCACACGTCCTTCTCCTTGGATTTGATTGTTCGGCAAAGCACTCTCATTGATTGCATCTGTCAAATCTTTAATAATAAGTGCCCAAACCTCCTCTTCTGAACTCTGCCCTTTGTTACCTTCTGCAGGACTGATAGGCTCGGTGTAAATAGGAACACCTAAACCATTCCGACCGTACAGTTCATTGAGCCGCATGTAAAAAAAGGCGCGTAACACTTTACATTCGGCTACTAATTTATTCTTTTTTTCCTGAGCCATCGTCGCACCGGGAATATGAACAATTGCATCGTTAGCGCGATGTACACCATCGTACAACCATTTCCATTGGAATGAAAAATAGGAATTACTTGGATTCACAGCGCTGGAGAATAGGTTATTTAAGTTATATTCACCTTGACCAGTCATACCAAATGCCTCATAAGCATAATACCCAATATTTGCAGATGTCCCTACGATTCCGTCACTTCTTACCGGACGTTGTAATGAATAGTAAACACCTATTACCCCTTGATCAACCAGCGTTTCCGTTGACCACATTGTTCCCGAAGATATTTTGTCATTAGGTGCAAGGTCCAATATTTTCGTACAAGACGATAAAGAACTTGCTATACCAATTGCTATGACAGATTTTAATATTTTTTTCATCTCTATTTCTATTTTATTTGACTAAACAGAATTAAGATTAAGATGCTAGTCTAAGTCTTACTCTATTGAAAACTCAAATTAACTTATCCTTCTGTTCTGAGATTAAGTTAAAAAGTTACTGATACCCCGGCGGAATATAGCTTCGCGATCGGATAAACAATCAATGAACCACCTAATTCCGGGTCCACTCCTGGAAAGTCTTTATGTTTAAAAGTCAATAGGTTTTCTCCTGTTACAAATACCCTTAAGTCTTTAATTTTAGCTTGATTAATCCATTTTTTAGGAAATGTGTACCCCAACTGCAAAGACTTTAATTTTAAATACGAGGTATTATACAGGTAGAATGTATTAGCCTGCATGATTGAACTTGAAGAAAGTAAACGTGGATATTTACCATTTATATTTGCATTTGGATCTGTAGCAGGATCATAATTATCATAATCGCTATTTGCTCTTACTGCATCATAAGAATAATATTTGGTCCAGGCATCTGCTGGCAATTGATCACCTGTATTTGCCAATATTGATCCATTAGATCCACGCTCATTAATATAATGATAAGATCCGACACGTCCCGCCAAAAGCATGTTTAGATCAAAGCCCCTGTAGGCTGCTGTCAGATTTAAGCCAAACACAAATTTGGCAACAGAAGACTTCCCAGTGAATTCACGGTCATCATCATTACCGTACTTACCATCACCGTTCGCATCTGCCATAAGCATTTGGCCATACCAAATATTTGCTGCTCCTGGCCCCACTGTATTGTTATTGAAAGAATAATTTGCAGCTATCATGGATTTCACCCACTCCAGATCGGCTTTAGTACGAATCATTCCATCTGTTGGACCACCATTAGGATCTACACTTCCATCAGATTTCATATAAGTTCCAGTACCTGCGTAAGGCCTTCTTAAAAACCATTCGTCAAGCATATGTTGTTCAACACGACGTTCGTTTCCTCCTGTAGATACATCTGCTAAATTCGTATAGCGCCAAGTTGGATTACCCCAAATATCGAGAGTCGATGGATCTTGTTCATACTTTAACGTTCCTTTAAATCCGGAAACTCTGTTCATGTTGTAAGAGATATTACCACTAACTCCATACCTAAAATCTCCGATTTTGTCGTTCCACCCCAAATTTAGTTCTATCCCTTTATTATTCATTGAAGCGGTATTGGACATCGGTGCATTGATATTACCCATTGTCAAATAAATAATAGCTGCTGTTAAGATATCAGAAGTCTTTCGGGAGTACATATCGGCTTCGACACTCAAACGACGATTTAAGAAACTGGCTTCCAACCCAACATTATATGTCGTTAGTTTCTCCCATGATAAACTAAGATTTTGGATAGTTTGCTGAATAACCCCATTCGCAACCGACTCGTTAAATACATTATTCACTTTTTGATAAAGAGTCTGCCAATCGTAATTCCCACTTATTGTATTCCCTAAGGTTCCATAGGACCCTCTAAGCTTTAAGTAATTAACCGTTGTTTTGGCTGGGTCAAAAAAACGTTCGTTACTGATTACCCAACCTGCTGAGAAAGAAGGGAAAAATCCTGTGCGATGTCCGGGAGCAAACTTAGATGACGCGTCCGAACGAAAGTTTCCTTCGAACAAATATTTACCATCATAGGCATAGTTTACACGGCCAAAATAAGAAATCATTGCGTTCTCCGCTTTAGCGTCACCTCCAATTGATTCCATTGTCGCACCTGAAGTTATATCCGTTACGTCCCAGTCTAATAAGCCCCTTTTTGTAGCGTTAAACCCACTTGTCTTTGAATAATATTGCTCGTATCCTACTAATCCGCCAACATCATGTTTCCCAAAAGTATGCGCGTAACGCAATAATGCATTCGCTGTATAACTGGAAGATTTATAAGAGTATCTATATGTCGTTGCCTGGTCTAAATTCCCTATCCCCTCTTTAGGCTTCTCAAAGCTTTCTCTAAAACTATATCTCGGCAAGTTTTGGGAATAATTTTCATCCTCACGCATATAATCACTATAGTTAAAGCGAGCTTCTGCAATAATTCCTTTCCAAAGATCCGCGTTAACATACCACGTGCTATTGATACGTGTGTAGTTGTTTTCTCCACCATTCGAAGCCACCTGTTGGAGAATATTATCCTTATTTGTTGTGTTGGGATCTTCACTGGATCCATATTTTCCCTCATAAATTGGTGTCATTCCCGGAAAAGCTTGAAGCAAATAAGTCATTGAAGTGCTACCTGGCTGCTTATACTCCTTTGTTGCATAGGTTTGTGTTCCAAAAGTAATTCTATCCGCAATTTTTGTTTCCAAATTGGTCCGAATGTTGAATCTCTTCATTCCAATATTTGCCAACGTTCCAGGATTATTCTGGTATCCGGCGGACATGAGATAAGAAGATTTATCACTACCCCCAGTTACTGAAACACCATATCGCTGATAATATTGGGGCTGGAAGAGAACCTGCGCCCAATCTGTGTTTGGATATGCCAACCAATTAGGGATGCTATTCCCAGTGATCGGATTAGTATAAATACCATTAGGATCAGCATTTGCTTTGCGCCACTCTTCAATCGTTGAAAGTGTATAATCAGGAGATGTCGAAGTTGGGTTAGCATTCACCTTAGCGATGTTGTGTAGTTCCATCCAATCTGCGGTACTTGACATAAACTTCAAATCAGTTTGTGCTTTCTCACGTGCATACAATGCATTGAATGTTATATTAGGGGCCTCACCTTTCCGCCCTTTTTTAGTAGTCACGAGAATGACACCATTAGCAGCACGAGATCCATAAATTGCTGCCGAAGCCGCGTCTTTCAAAATAGAAATATTCTCGATATCATCGGTATTTAATGGAACCATATCGGCGACAGCACCATCAACAAGAATCAGTGGGTTATTATTATTGAAAGATCCTGTACCACGAACACGAATGGAAACATCCTCGCTTCCAGGATTTCCATTGCCCTGCGTAACACGTATACCGGGTGCAGTTCCACCTAGAGCCGCAGCAAGGTTCATTATCGGCCTATTTGTAAGTTTATCTGCGCCGACAGTAGCGACAGATCCAGTCAAATTGACTTTTTTCTGCGTGCCATAACCAACAACAACAACTTCATCAAGTGCTGAGGTATTTTTTTCCAGACTGATATTAATTATCGAACGCCCTTTAGGATTGATTTCTTGATCCTGATATCCTATATATGAAATCAGTAATGTAGCATTTTCTAAAACAGAAATGGCATATTGACCTGCCTCATTTGTTGAAGTGGCGGTCTTTCCGCCCTTTTCTCGAATCGTTACACCCGATAAAGGTGCTCCCTGACTGTCTGTAATCCGCCCCGTAATTGAAATTTTCTGTTGTGCCATACTCGCACCCACAGTAAACATCATCATAGCAGACAGTCCAACTTTGTAAAACTTTGCCATACTTTAGGAAATTAGTTTTATAATAAAAATTGGTTGTTTAATAGGTCAAAGATGGGTTTATGAGCAAATTAAGAGGGGTGAAATTCATAAATATTTGGGGGTAAAATCTTAAATTTGACACAAATACCCCATAACCATGAGCATACTACCTATTTTATCGCGACAATTTCTGCTGTTGATATCCATCATTTCCCTTTGTCATGCCCAGAATTTAAAATTTGAGACATTAAGCCAGGAGAACGTATTGGATAAACAGGCGGTATTAACAATTGCTCAGGATAAACAAGGTAAACTTTGGTTCGGCGGCGGAGCCAACCTTTTTGTATACGACTCCCAGAATATCACTAATATTCTCGTACAGGATACGGTATTTAAAAAGGTAGATTACATTAACAAGATTGCCATCAACGCAAACAATGACCTTTTCATTGCTACCGCAACGCAGCTATTTATTTTCGATATCGACAAACGCAAAGCGGTATTTAAACAAGGAAAACCTTTTCAAGAAAAAATTGCTGTCGCCGACATACAGTTCCTTTCAGACAAAATATTTCTGTGCACCGACAAAGGGCTCTATCAGGCTATCCCCACAGCGGGTACCTACAATCTCAAAAAACTCATTAACCAATCCCGGGTACAATCGATTATTCAGACAGGACCTGAAACCTATATCATGGCGAGCATGGATGGCATAACGTCTTTTTCATTGAAAAATAATCAAATTTCTACGAACCAGAATCTTATAGCATCTCCCCTGCCGTTAAAAGAGCAGATTTTCAGCACAATGTATCTTCATAAAAACATCCTGTGGGTTGGCACAAAATTGCATGGAATATTCCAATACAACTTCGTTGATAAAAAATGGAATAACCTAACAGAAACAAATAGCAATCTGCTCAGCAATAACATCCGGAAAATTGTCCCAACTAAACAGGGAGACCTACTGATCGGTACATTAAAAGGACTCTCTATCTTTAATGGGGCACCACATTTCTTAAACTATAAACATAATACCTCCGTCAAAAACTCATTGAGTCAAAACTCTATCTATGATATTTTTATTGATCGACAACAGATCACCTGGATAGGAACTTATTTTGGGGGAATCAATGCCATCTACCCCGATCTGATCCCCATACAGCATTATTCAACGCGTTCGCGTCCTGGGCTCAGCCTTAATAGCGATATCACCGGCAGTTTTGCAGAGTCAGAAAATGCGTTTTGGATTGGAACAGAAGAAGAAGGAATCAACAAAATTGACAAAAGAACAGAAACGACCTCTCCTTTGTCTAAATTAACCCAGTCAAACCTGATCAAGGATCTATACGTTAGAGATAACAAAATTTATGCAGCACAGTATGGCGGTGGTTATTCCATTATCGATGCACAATCTGGAAACACACAACACTTTTACCTTGAAAAAGATCTCCTGAATCTCAAAAACAATATTTATAGCATTTACGTCGATCCCGTACATCGCATTTACCTCGGAACCAATAAAGGGCTTTACATCGTCGATCCCGGAAAGCCTGCAGCATATAACGCTGCCTTAAAAACAGGTACAATTGATGATATCCAAGCTGATCATAAACAGCAGACCTATTTTCTTAGAGGCGGGACACTTTTTCGCAAAAAACCGAATGAATCAAACATACGACCAATAAAATAGCTTGATACATTAGCCCTGGGTGGATTTTATGTGCATCCGAATGGTGACATCTGGCTGACGTCAAAAGAAGATCTTTATCATCTTGATCAGCACGATAAGCTTACCAAAGTATCACGTTTTCCAAACAATTCCTTAGGCTGGCCCATCATTGTGAACAATCAAGTGTGGCTTACAAGTAAAAATGGATTAATATGCTACAATCCCAAAACAAAACAGCGTTATCTCCTGAATCAATATGACGGTTTACCGGTCAAAAATCTACTTGGTGCCAAAGTCTTTGCCAGCAAAGCAGGAACACTATTCGTCACGACACTAAATGGTGTAGTTTCTCTAGATACCCGAAAAATTATCTTTAATCAGAACATCCCCGAAGTACTCTTTCGAAATATCTTTCTCGAAGACACGCCATTGAACTACGGACGTTTACAGAAAACGTCAGACCCCAACAGCTACCAGCTCAAACTCCGACACGATGAAAACTTTGTAACGATTAATTTCTCAGGTTCCAATTTCATCAAACCGCAGAAGAACAGATACCGCTATAAGCTCGAAGGTTTCGACAAGGATTGGGTTGAAACAAATACCCCCTCTATACGATATACCAATATTCCTACAGGTATGCACACCTTGACCATTTTCGCCAGTAACAACGATGGTATCTGGAGCAGCATACCCCTGCGGATCAATATCGATATTAAACCTCCCTTTTGGAGGACCTGGTGGGCCTATCTTTTGTATGCCGGCTTGTTTACTCTCGGTGTACATTTTGTTATCAAGTTTGTTGTCGAACGTGAGATGTTGATCAACTCAGAACGGGAACAGGAAAAGAAAATAAAGTTCTTCACACAGATATCCCACGAAATCCGTACACCACTGACTTTGATAACGGCTCCTTTGGATGAAATTATTTCCGAAACAGCCAATCTTACTTCTACCCAGAACAAGGTAAAACGGATAAAAAAGAATGCCAGTAAACTCCTGGGTGTTATCAATTAGCTACTGGATTTTAAAAAATTCGATGACAAACACTTTGTACTGAAGAAAACAGACATCTCTTTTCGGGAATATATAGAAGATACATTCTACCTATTAAATGACCTTGCAAAAGCAAAACACCTCAACTACTATATCCGGCAGCTGGATGCTGTGGGGCTACAATCCATAGATACTGTACAATTTGATAAAGTCATGTTTAACCTCTTATCAAATGCGATCAAGTACACACCAGAACATGGCACAGTTTATCTGGATCTTATCGAAAATGATCACACAATAGCGATCAGTATTATCGATAATGGTATCGGTATCGCTACCGACAACCAATTTAAAATATTTGAAGAGTACTATCGTGAAGAACAGGCTAATGACGTGATCGGAACAGGTATTGGTCTAGCACTTACCAAACAAATTGTGCAGCAGCACGAAGGAGATATTCGCTGCTCAACGATGAATGATGAAAAAGGCCAATGGACTGTATTTACTGTTAGTCTCCCCAAGCAAATAAACCAAAAAACCGGAGTTATACCGCTAGAAATATTAACAAAAGAGACAGAGGAAGCAAACACAACGAATTTAGGCACGCTGGATATTTCCTTAAAGCAGACCATCTTGATTGTAGAGGACAATAGCGAATTATTAGCAGCCGTTGTCAGTCTATTTGAGGAGAGCTTCAGCATTATTACTGCTGTCAATGGTGAGGAAGCCCTTTCTAAAGCATTGGAATATATCCCTGATCTGATTATTTCGGATCTGATGATGCCTTACATGGACGGTGCTCAGCTATGCCAGGCCATTAAAACAAATATGACGACCTGCCATATACCATTCATCTTGCTGACTGCTGTAACCGACAACGATTCCCAAACTTTGGCCTTAGAGCATGGCGCAAACATCTATTTGACAAAACCTTTCGACAATAAACAGCTTTTTCTTTCTGCACACAATCTCATAGCGGTCAGTCAGAAAAGAAGCAAGGAATTTGAAGTCAAAACGGCTATATTCGACAATGAACTCGATGCACAATTTATCTCATCCCTAAATCAGTTGATTGAAGAAAATATCCAATCAGATGGCTTTGATGTCAATTTTATAGCGCGAACAATGGGAATGAGCGCACCAATCCTCTATCGCAAGCTAAAAGCCATATCCAATTTGTCACTCAACAATTATGTAAAAACGTATAGGCTAAACAAAGCGAAAGAGTTACTAACATCCGCAATGAATATCAGTGAAATCGCTTATGCCGTAGGCTTTTCCGACAGGAAATACTTCAGTAAGGAATTTAAAAAACAGTTCGGATACAATCCGTCAGAGCAAACAACAAATTCTAGCCAGACCACTGAAACTTAGTGATATTTCAAAGTAGTCTAGATCCTATCCCATAAAAAAAGAGATGTCTCTAACATCTCTTTTTTTATCTATACCTGTGTACTTAAAACGAGTTAATTTATCAACGACAAGCTTTCTTTGATGGTCCTATTTAGCGATCTCTTTGATCATTGGCTCTCCTGACAATAGGCGTTGATAACGCACCAAGGCTTCAACATAGTAATAATCTGCATAAGTCAAAGGCACATCGATTTCGGAATTCAATGGCAACGCTCCAACACTATGTTGTAAAATGTAACCGCCATTTTGACCATAAGGAGCAAGATAAGGCGCCTTCGACAGGTTTTTAAGAATAATTTCTGCTTTGTTAAAATAGTTCACAGCCTCACTTCCCTTTGTGTATTGCGAAAGTTCTAATAAAGCCGATGCATACAATGCCGCTGCCGACACATCCCGAAGGTCCTTATTTGGATACATTTTGTCCGACTGCGCAATTTTATCTTTATCAAAATCCCAGTAAGGAACCAGATCAGCAGGCATATTTGGGTTACTTAAGATATATTTTGCGATTTGCTGTGCCTGCTTCAAAAATTCTTTCTTCTTGGTTTCGCGATACATCATCGTATAACCATAGAGTGCCCATCCCTGCCCTCTTGACCATGCCGATTCATCAAATGCACCCTGATGTGTTTTTTTTCCAATAGCCTTACCAGTCTTCTTATCATAATCGATCACATGGTAGGAACTATAATCTTTTCTGAAGTGATTTTTCAAGGTTGTTTCGGCATGAGCTACCGCAATGTCATAGAATTTTTTATCTCCAGTCATTTTAGATACCTGTGTCAAAAATTCCAAATTCATCATGTTATCAATGATTACAGGATATTGCCATGATCCGTGATCCCAAGAACGAATTGTTTTGGTAACGGGACTATAGCGAGATGCTAGGGAATTCGCACCAGTGCTGAGTATCGGCTCATACTTTTGCGTATCTCCCGTGAGACGAAGTGCATTTCCAAAACTACAGAATAACATAAATCCTAAGTCATGCGTACCCTTGTTGTTCTTTTCTTTCTCCAGATACGTCAATTTCTCAGTTGCTTTCTTTAATAATCCCTCATCTTTGGTGCCTTCATATAAATACAGCAATGTCCCCGGATAGAAGCCCGAACACCACCAACTGGATGAAGAAAATACCTCTTTCCCATTTTCGAAAGTTTTTGGAAACTTTTCTGCCGGCGTTTCATTCGCCAGGACTTTTATTTGCTTTGCTGCAGCATCTAACTGTTGCTGAATGAACTCTTTGGATAGATTCGGTTTTGCTGTTTGGGCCTGAACGACAGTCGAAGTGCCCAAAACGGCCAATAATAACACAGAAAGTTGTTTTAATTTCATTATTTTTTATTCGTTTATTTTTATTTGGTCAGCGCATGAGCGCGTCAATTCTATAGTTAAATAATCAGCTCTTTTCTCCATTTTAATATGGAGCGTGGGTTCAAAGCATCTGCCTATCCAGCTTTTCCTGTCTTCCTTTCTCTAAGCTCGATTATCCATGTGCGTTGATCAAAGCGACTGCTCCCTTATCGAGCTGCAGATCAATTATTCCGTCTTGCGCTACAGTAAAGGTACCTTTTCCCTGTATTTTTACCTCTGGTGTTCCGATATCGGATTTTAAACGTAGACGACCGCCATATTGACTTCGGATTTGGATGCCGACCGTTTTTCCATTTTTACGCTCCGCTGATACGAGATTTCCACCATCTGTCAAAAAATTGGTAAAGGAAACATCCTTCCATTTAGAAGGAATTGCAGGAAACACACGTAATATGCCATTCCAATACTGCATACACAGTTCTTGAATACTCGCCATCGCTGCGAGTGGGGTTTCTATCACCGGACCGCTTTCGGCATATAGTGTATTGGATTTAAAATATTTCTGTAACAAAACATCCAGCGAAGCCAAAGCCGAATTTCCTCTCCCCATCATGGCATACATTGAGGCAGCACCCGTAAATGAATAGCCCTGTAACCATTGCTTTTGGCTCTGCCAATGTGCAATAGAACGTTCAATAAGCGCTTGGTTATTTGCCTGATCCCAGTTTATGTCGTAAAACGGATAAATCATCATGAGATGCGAATAATGACGATGCGACTCACCATAGGGAAGGTCTCTTGCGATCATAAAGCCATCGGCATCTTGTGGATAATCAATCAAGTTGGCTAACACGTCTTTCCAGACCGCATAAAGTTTATCCTTGCCGCCTCTTTCTTGATCCAGCTCTATAAGTGTCTTGAGTCCCCACCTGAAAATGGAAAGATCATAATTTGTATCATAAGCATAACCTTTAGGGTATTCCGGTGAATAGGTTTTCACCCCGATATGGTATTTACCCTGTTGGTCCTTTTGCAATAAGTGCAAATGATAATTTATAGCTTCCTTCAGTAGCGGGAACAAGCGATCATATACTTCCTGAGAAAGGGTCGCTCGATAATACTGATAATAACTATGCAGAAGCCAAACGAGATTTCCCAATTCTTTTTCTCCATCGGAAGCGCCTTCCAGCGCAACATTTTTTGCCAGAAGAACCGGACTCCATAAACTTGGTCCCGAGGAGCGACCTACAGCCAAACTATTATAGCGATAAGGCTCGGGAACATTTTGTCTTAGCTTATCTTTATTTCGATCAATCATCTGGATCAACGAGTTTGCAATACCGAGCTGGTTGGCTTTGAAAACTGGTGAATAAGCAAGTTGCATATTAAGATTAAGCCAGTAAGCTGGCCAAGGAGTTGGACTCGTCCATGGCCCCTGTAAATCCATGGCGGGTTTATCTGACCTTGTTGCACTGGCAAGCTTATACAGTTGCATATCATAAAACCGCTGATAAACCGTATCTGGCAATTCTAGCGTCGATGCCTTAAAATAGTTTGTCCACCACTTGCGATGGGATGCCAGTCCTTTCGTTAACTGTAGAGCATTAAAATTCCGAACATAATGAATCGCCTTTTTGAAATAAGCAGTCCCATGCTGGCTATAATCTACAGTAATTAAATAGGTATCCACTTCTTTATCAGATTTGCTCCAATAAGCCGTTACATACCCTCCCCCCGCTAAGAGAGGCTGGTCAAAATATTTAATTCCGCCTTGTGTACCAAAACTGCCTTTTGGATTTGTCGGATAGTTTTTCGGTTTTTGCGTATAGCTGAATCCCATCCTTGGGCTGATGGCTTCGTCGGGTTTCCATGTAAGCTGGTAATTCCCGTTAAAATCTTTTTTAAATACCTCCAGCAAGATAATATTGTCATTCGATAAGGTGGTTGTCCGAATTCTCATTATGCCCTTATCCGTGCTGACTTTCGCCTCTGCATAAGCATCTTTTAAATAAATTTCTCCTTGTGCCTGTACAATCGGGCTTTCAAATTCCATTTCAAAATGACCTAACGACATACGCGCCTGATCAAACAATTTATCGGCCGAATTCGCGCGATGATCATAAACATCAGTTCGTCCAATATCCACACGCATTGAATTCTTGCCGGCTAAGTAAGTCATCGTTCCCAGTAGACCATTTCCGGTAAATACACCTTCATAGATCGTATGACCCAACACGGGAATTCTAAATTGAGCTGATCCTCCAAATGGCCGGCATAGGATGCAAACGAGTAAAAATAGTATTCTTAGATTCATCATTAGGATTTAATGCTATCAGAGCGACCATAAAGATGCTGGATTATTCGACTGAAATCAAGCCTCTTTTACGAAAACGATTGAGAAAAATTGATCGGTAGGGCTTTCCGAATCTATCCGACAGGTCGGTTACCAAGCTGAAATGTAACAATTTAGCAGACACAATGACGTGGCATAGGCAAAAATTGGACACTATATATGAAAGAAATGAATTCAACAGTATTCTTTTGTTATTTTTTAATAAAACACAAATAAACAATACGTAAAATTTTAGTTATCAGTTTACATTTATCAGTTTTTTATCTATTTTTAAGATTAAATATCCAATGCCGTTATTTTTAACAGCCTAATAGTGGATCAATTATAAAACAACTAATCCAACCAAAATGAAAGAACAGAATTCATCAAGGCGTGATTTCATAAAAAAATCCGTGGTCGGTGCTGCGGCATTTTCTATTGTACCACGCTTTGTACTCGGAGGACAGGGCTATCTTGCTCCGAGCGACCATCTAACCAAAGGTGTAATTGGTGTCGGCAATATGGGGCGTGGACACTTTGGCTACGCCGGAACTAAAACAGTAGCTATTTGTGATGTGGACAAAACCCATCTGGCGGCAGCACAAGCAGACTTAGGCGGTGGTGTGAAGGAATACCATGACTTTAGGGAGTTGATTAAATCTCCGGAAGTAGATATCGTACATATTGCTACTCCGCCACATTGGCATGGACTGATGTCCATTGAAGCGGCAAAAGCAGGAAAAGATATCTGGTGTGAAAAACCGATGACACGCACTATCGGTGAAGGTAAAAAAGTGAAAGAAGCCATTGCACAGCATGGTAATATCTTTCGTTTAAATACCTGGTTTCGTTTTAAGGATGATTTTTATGGAATGAATGTTCCCGTAAGCAAAATCAAAAAATTAGTTGATACAGGGATGTTGGGTTGGCCTTTGAAAGTGACGATAAGCAAACATACGGGCTTTGACTGGAAATTTTATTGGGTAGGAAAGGAAAACCTACCGGAAGAGAAAGTACCAGCGGAACTTGACTACGATTTTTGGCTAGGCCCAGCACCATACAAACCTTATAATAAGCACCGTGTACATACGACCTTTAGAGGATATTGGGATTATGATGGCGGCGGCCTAGGAGATATGGGACAACACTATATGGATCCTGTTCAATACTTCTTAGGAAAAGACAACGAAAGTCCCGTTACTGTTGACGTTGATGCTCCGCAGCAACATCCGGATGCCGTGGGCACATGGAGACGAATTACATTTACCTATGCCGATGGTTGTCAGATCATTCTAGATGGTGAAGCGAAAGATGAAAAGGCAGCCTATATTGAAGGTCCAAAAGGTAAATTATATCGAGGGTTTCAATCAGATATACCAGATTTGGAAAGAAAACTTGCACAATATCCTGAACCAGCACCACAGATTACCGACTTCCTGGAATCTGTGCGCACAAGAGAAAAGTTTGCACTGAATGAAATCAATGGACACCGTTCTTGTACTTTGGTCAACATGGGGTTAGCAGCATTGCGACTAAACAGATCATTAAAATACGACTCTCAAAACGAGCTATTTATTAATGATGACGCCGCAAATAGACTGATTCACCAACCAATGAGAGGCCCTTGGTCTATTTAAAAAGAAATCCCAATGAAAAGAATATTCAATTCGCTGACTGTATTGCTTCTTATATCTAGTGCAACTTACGCTCAGCAACCACAAAATAGAACGACTGCAACCAAAATAGCAGACGTATTGGCACAGCAGCCTGCCGAAGACAAAGAAAAATTTTTGCTTGCCATGCATGAGTTGGAAGGTTTTTCGTCTGACGACGTTGTCACTTTCCTCAAGGGACTTAAAGCACCGGGAAGCAATAATGCTCCGATAGAATTTGCAGCAAACAGCTATTCATTCTATGTAAATCAACCAGGTAAAGAACAGCATAAAAGAGTTTTTGTTGAAGGTTTGGCAAAATCCATCTCGCAATTGAGTGAACCAACAAATCAGGTCTTTGCCCTACGCCTATTACGTCAATGTGCAGATAATACCGCTATACCCGCTGTCGCAAATTGCTTGGCAAACGATTATCTTGCCGATGCTGCAGCGAGAACTCTGGTATCTATTCGTACCCCTGAGTCGACAGCAGCATTAGAAAAAGCTTTAGCTGCGTCAACGACAGAGAAAACTGCTATTGCCTTAGTTACTGCACTCGGAGATTTAAAGGATAAAAATGCTGAAAATGCTATTTTGGGATTGACCAAAAAATATAATTCGGACGGTTTTCAACGGACAGCATTAATCGCATTAAGCAAAATAGGTGGCACAGCTTCTGAATCGCTGTTCCAGGAAAAACTAACTGCTGCAGGTTACAGCTACGACAAATTTGATGCGGTTGGTCTTGGTATCGACTATGCCCAAGCATTGATCGACAATAAGCATGATCAAGATGCAATCAAGTTTCTGAACAAATTTTTCCAAGAATCCCAAAAAGCCAAATCAATCAACGGTCAAATTGCATCGCTTAAATTATTGACAACTCTTGACCCGGCGAAACAACAAAAGAACTTATTAGCAGCAGTTAAGAGCGATAATGGTGCTTACCGTAACATTGCTTTACAATTACTCGGAAAATACGGAAAGGGCAGCGACGCAAAAAGCTTGCTTGCTTTAGCAAGCAAGGGTACGCCTGAAGTTCAAGAAAGTGTATTGAACTACTTAGCCCACAATGGTTCGGCAAGCAGTTTAAAACTAATCCAGGCGTTAGTAAATAAAACACAATCTCCAGTAACTAAATTAGCTGGATTAAGTGCACTAAATACACTATCACAGGGAAAAGAAACCAATACTTTAATCCAGGCTCTCAACACAGATCAACAGTTCAACAATTCGGTAAAGGCGTTGATCCTATCATCTAAAGATGCAAATGTTGTTACCGATGTCAACAATGCGCTCGCCACGGTAGATGACGACAAAAAGATTCAATTACTGGATATTTTAAGTAAACGTTCCAACAATGCGTCATCCAAAGCTGTATTAGCAATAAAGAGTTCAAATCCTGCTGTCGAAGAAGCGATCAACAAAGCACTTCCCAATGTTGCCCAGGAGTCGGATTTAGAAGAACTATTCAATAGGCTAAACAATACGACAGATAATAAATCTGCCGTTCTATTGCAGCGTGCCATTGTCAATGTGATTCAGTCAAGCACAAATTCAAAAGGATTAACAGAAAAACTAGCAACTAATATAGCGAAATCAGCAGCGCCTAATACCGCTAAATATTTCCCTATTTTTGCTGGGCTTGGTGACGCACAGTCATTGAAAGCTGTAACTGCATACCTTAACAATAATAATACAAGTCTACGGTCAGCAGCAATTGAATCTTTGGCTGGCTGGTCTTCCTCCAACGCACTTCCAGAATTGGTATCTCTTTCCCGAACAGAAAAAGACGATAATCTGTTCAATACGGTATACCGGGGATTAATTAAATCAATTTCTTCTTCTTCGAATACGCCTGAACAGAAAACGTTGTTATTAAGAGATGCATTCAGCGTTGCCAAAACAGCAGATCAGAAAAAAGCAGCATTATCGGTGTTACAACCTACAGGAACATACCAGTCTTTAGTTTTTGCCGCCGACTTAATGAACGATGCACAACTGGGCGGAACTGCTGCCAATGTAGCAATGAACATTGCAATGGACAACAAGTTCTATGGAAAAAAGGTCAGAGAGGTTCTTGAACAGGTAATCGGTAAATTGTCGGGTAGTGAAAGTGGATACCTTAAAGAAGCCGTTGTTCGCTATCTCGCTGAAATGCCCATCAAAGAGGGTTACGTTTCGATGTTCAATGGTAAAGACCTAAGTGGCTGGAAAGGTTTGGTAGCGGATCCGATCAAACGTAGTAAGATGAAGGAGAAAACTTTAGCAGCAGAACAAGCTAAAGCCGATGACATCATGCGCAAAGGCTGGACAGCATCCAATGGCGAAATTACCTTCAGTGGTAAAGGAGATAACCTGGCTACCGTAAAAAAATATGGCGATTTTGAAATGCTTGTAGATTGGAAATTGGAGAACTATGGTGGTATAGAAGGTGATGCCGGTATTTACTTGAGAGGTACTCCACAAGTACAGATTTGGGATATTGCGAATACAAGAGTCGGTGCCCAAGTTGGCTCTGGTGGATTATATAACAACCAGAAAAATGAAAGCAAACCATTGAAGGTTGCCGACAATGCTACCGGCGAATGGAATACGTTTAAAATCAAAATGGTAGACGATAAAGTCACGGTTTGGTTAAATGGACAGTTAGTAACTGATAATATTCCTCTTGAAAACTATTGGGATAGAAACCAATCCATTTTCCCTACCGAACAAATTGAGTTACAAGCGCATGGTTCAGTTGTTTATTATAGAGATCTTTTTATCAAGGAATTCCCAAGAAAGCAAATCTTTAAATTGAGCGATCAAGAGAAAAAAGAAGGTTTTGAAGTACTTTTTGATGGAACAAACCTCGACAAGTGGACAGAAAACCAAGCCTATGTCATCAATGACGAAGGTTATATCTGGGTGTATCCAAATGCAAAATTTGGTGGAAACCTCTACACAAAAGAAGAATACGCAGACTTCATTTATCGCTTCGACTTCAAATTGACCCCTGGTGCCAACAATGGTGTGGGAATAAGGGCTCCTCTAGAGGGGGACGCCGCATATGAGGCAATGGAAATCCAGGTACTTGATGATGGCGCAGATGTTTATAAAGACTTGAAGCAATACCAATATCACGGTTCGATTTATGGTGTTGTTCCTGCCAAAAAAGGTCATTTAAAACCTGTAGGTGAATGGAACTCCGAGGAAATAGTCGTGAAAGGAAATCGTATCAAAGTTACACTAAATGGCGCTGTTATTGTTGATGCGGATATCGCCGAGGCAAGCAAAAACGGAACCTTGGATGGCAAACAACATCCTGGACTTAAACGAACCTCTGGTCATATCGGGTTCCTTGGACACGGTACCGAAGTATTCTTTAAAGATATTCGAGTAAAAAAACTCAAATAGTCTTAACTTATACGTAGAAAGGGGATAAGGAATCTTATCCCCTTTTTGCTAATTAGCCCACTTGTTTGTCAAGTGAGAAAAATAACCAAATGATTCCAAAACTTTTGCTAAATTAAAGCCCTGAGGATTCTATTTCAAAATATGATGTTTTATGACTAAAGCCGTAAACTTACTGATTAACAAAAAATTGGAGAGTAAACCTGAAAAGAAAAATCTGTTCAATAAAATCTCCATTATAAAATTAATAGCCGAATTAGGATCTGTATCGGTAAATGACATTGTAAAAAACCTCTATTTAAGCCTGCCTACGGTGAATAGCCTCATTGCAGAGTTGCTGGAAGATGATTTTATCCGTCAATTTGACAAAGGAGAATCTATTGGCGGACGTAAACCCAATTTATATAAGCTATGTGATGGATTGTTTCAGGTGCTTTCGATTGAGCTCCAACGTTTCTCTATCACTATGAGCATAATGGACAACAACCAGAACATTATTGCTGAAACTGTTGAGCTGGATAATGAATTATCTCGCAATGGAGAAAATCTAGCCGCTATCACACAAATCGTTGATCAATATCTTATCGATAAATCAGTTGATATCGAGAACCTAACAGGGATTATCATTGGTATGCCTGGGCTAATCAACGCTGAAGAAGGTACCAACGAGACTTTTTTACATGACGACAATCAATCCATAACAAATTATTTTGAGCGCATATATAAAAAACCAGTCTTCATTCTCAATGACGTCAAAGGCGCTGCTTATGCTGAATTGAAATTTGGATTGGCAAAAAACACAAAAAACAGTTTAATTATCCTAATGGATTGGGGGATTGGTTTAGGAATCGTGTCCAATGGCGAAGTCTATCTGGGACGTGATGGCTACTCCGGCGAAGTGGGACATATGCCCTTTATCGATAATGGCGAACTATGCTACTGTGGGAAAAGAGGTTGTTTGGAAACCGTAGCTTCCGGAATTGCTTTAGTCAACAATGCGAAACAGGAAATCCAGAAAGGAGAGCTGACTAAATTAAACGAATTGCAACCCGATGAATTACAACATTTAACACCAACGCATATTATTGAAGCTGCAAACAAAGGTGATCAATTTGCAATAAACCAGATTTCAAAACTAGGGACAAATCTAGGGAAAGCATTTGCATCCTTGATACAGCTCCTCAACCCCGAATTGATCGTATTGGGGGGGAAAATTGCAAAAGCAAATGAACTGATCACGATTCCGATACAGCAAGCCATCAATTCTTATACCATGGCAATATTGAAGGAACATTGTGACATAAAAGTGTCAAGCCTAAATCTCGACAGCAATACCGTGGGACTTACAAATTATTTTATCACGAAGTACCTATCGGTTGAATTGCTTCATAAATCCAAAATCTAAAACTGCCCTGTACTCAACAAGACAAGAGTACAGGCTCTTTCTGTCTTAATACCGTGCTCCATAGCGAGCTGTTCCAATGCTGAATTCTCCGCACCAGGATTAAATATTATTCGTTTTGGCTTCGTCGCTAATATATAATCGTAATATTCTTTCTGATTAGGCTCACTAAGATACATTGTCACCGTATCAATATCTGTATGGATATCACCTTTCTTTTCAATAGGAACTCCGGCGGCTTCTCCTCCACTCAAGCCAATATTAACGATAGCATGCCCATGTTTATGCAACATATTTGCGGCTTTATTCGAATAACGTGAAGGATTGGTACTAGCACCTAAAATCAATGTTTTTTTCATCCCTTTTTATATCTTTTGTGTTTACCTGTTGCATGCATACTCAGGGCATGTAGATTATCTTCTTTGCCTTCTCGTTACAATAGGATAAAGAAGATAATCTAAATTCTCAAAGTAGCATCGCTCAAAAATTACTCATCGATGATAAAATCACCATGGTTGCTATAGGCATTTTTACGCAATACCGGCATTCCCATGATTTTATAAAGCTCATCCAATTTGACCAAGCTTCCATTGGTCATATTAGAAAGTAAAACAATAACAATGTTTCTTTTTAAATCTCTTACATAAATATGTCTAAAACCGTGCCACCAGCCTGTATGGTATACGATATGATCATTACCATGCTCAAAGGTACGCCAACCATAACCATAGCTAAAAATTCCTTTTTTGGCATCGGGATATCCTCGGTATGCTGAATCCAATGTTGACTGCTTTAACAATCGTCCATCTCTCAAAGCCAGATCAAAACGATAAAGGTCACGCACTGTACTATAAATTCCTTTGTCACCAAGCGGTCCATCCTGAAAATTTTGCACCACCGATCTTCGCCATACCTTATCATGCCCGATAACGTTGGTCGGAATTTTATCATACACGGCCTTAGAGAGTGCGGCTGTATTTGTCATTCCGGCAACATTGAATACGCTATCTTTCATATACGTCGCATAATCTTGCTTTGATATCTTTTCAATAATGGCCCCTAAGACCATAAAGTTCGAATTATTGTAAAAGAAACGGCCTCCTGGCGCACCATAGCGATTAGGCTTAAATTCGGTCAGCATTTTCATCACATCTTGATTTGTCATTCCTTTCTTGCGATCAGGCCAATGTTCCTCCGAAAAATAAACGTAATTAGGTAATCCCGAGCGGTGTGTCAATAACATTTTTATGGTAATACCAGGATAAGGAAAATCCGGATAGAAGTCATTGATCGTTTGATCGAGACGTAGCTTTCCTGCCTCCACTAACTTCAAAATTCCGACAGCTGTTAACGGTTTAGAAACTGAAGCGAGTTCAAATTTGTCATCTATTTTTAGACTATCCCGTTTTAAGTAATTGGCCCAGCCGAATATATTCTGATATAAGATTTTCCCATCTTTAGCAACAAGAACGTTCCCATTGAATGCAGCTTTTGAATGAAGGTTTTTCATAAAAGCATCGATTTTCTGATCTGCATTATTTGGATTATAGACGAGTCTCGTGCTATCTGCTTTTGCCTGCGCTATTGCTGCTTCCTTCTGTTTTTTCTCTTTTGAACTACAAGCCACTGTAGATACCATCAAAAGAGCGACCATTCCCTTTAAAAAAAATAATTTCACTATACTAAGTCTCCCGGATTTTTGTGTTTTATGTATTGTTTATCAATAAATACCTCCTATTTCCTTTGTTCTAAACAACATTAAATTATTGAAGCTCGTAATAGAAGGACCAGCCTACTGATAATAATGCTAAAATGAAGATTTTAGTATAAAAAAACGAATTTTTCACCACAATAATTGATATTCATCGGATATGTTACCTTTTTTATGTGCGCAGTCTCTTTCACTCTAGCAACGGACAACCTGGGCTTACTTCAAACAAATGGATAACGATGGAAAACTATAGGTAAAAAAACTTTTCCCTATCATAAGATTAACCAATTAAGGCCATAAAAAAAGCCACCTTATTACTAAAGTGGCTTTTAATTCCTCAACTAAAGGATTATGCTAATAATCTTACTGGATTTTCAACCAAAGATTTTAATGTTTGCAAAAATGCAGCTCCAGTTGCACCATCGACCACGCGGTGATCACAACCCAATGTCACTTTCATTACATTACCAGAAACTACAGCACCGTTTTTAACAACAGGAACTGCTTGAATAGCACCAACAGAAAGGATTGCTCCATCTGGTGAGTTGATAATGGATGTAAATTCGTCAATTCCAAACATACCTAAGTTGGACACTGTAAATGTAGATCCTTCCCAATCGGCAGGCTGTAATTTTTTAGCTTTCGCTTTTTGAGCGAAGTCTTTCACCTCTGCAGAGATATGCGACAATGATTTACCATCTGCAAAACGCACAACAGGGACTAATAAACCATCTTCAACAGCCATTGCAACACCAATGTTGGTATGCTCATTGAAACGGATTTTATCACCTTGCCATGAAGAGTTTACGGCAGGATGTTTTTTCAAGGCAACAGCAACAGCTTTTACAACGATATCATTGAAAGAAACTTTTACTGGAGCAACCTCATTAATCTGCGCACGAGCAGCCATTGCATTGTCCATGTCAATTGATACAGTCAAATAGAAGTGTGGAGCTGTAAACAATGACTCTGCTAGACGACGCGCAATAGTTTTACGCATTTGGTTAACTGGTTTTTCAGTATAACGCTCTTCACCAACAAATGTAGGTAAAGTGATTGCTTTTGCTTCTGTTGCAGGAGCGGCTGCAGCTTTTGTTTCCGCAGGTTGTGCAGCAACAGGAACAAATGATTCTACGTCTTTCTTCACAATACGGCCACCATCTGCGGAACCTTTGATATCACTTAAGTTGATACCTTTCTCCTGTGCAATTTTACGTGCTAAAGGAGAAGCTTTCACACGAGAATCATCGCTTGAAGTCGATGCTACCGGTGCGGCAGTTACAGCAGCAGCTGAGTCAGCTTTAGGAGCTTCAGCAGTTTCTGCCTTTGCAGGTGCAGATTTTTGATTTAACAAAGGTGTGATATCAGTTCCTGCAGGACCAACGATCGCGATGATGTCGTTAACCTTTGCCGCTTGTCCAGCTTCAAGGCCAACATATAATAAAGTACCATCAGCATAAGCTGTAACTTCCATTGTCGCTTTATCAGTTTCTACATCAGCAATAGCATCGTCAGATTTAATCGTATCACCAACTTTGAAGTTCCATTGCGCAATGACACCCTCTTTCATGGTATCACTTAACAAAGGCATTGTAATTACCGTACATCCCAATTCCTCAGGAGTTACAGTACTAGCCGAAGATTCTGGACCAGAAACTTCTTCTGCTTTTTTTTCTTCTGTTTTTTCCGGTGCTTTTTCAGCTGCAGGCGCATCACCGCTCAACAATGCTTGAAAATCTTCACCTGGCTCACCTAAAACAGCAATAACAGCATCAATAGCTACTGCTTCGCCTTCTTTAGGACCAATATATAAAAGAGTTCCTTCTTGGTAAGACTCAAAGTCCATTGTAGCTTTATCTGTTTCAATCTCAGCTACTAAATCACCAGAATTTACTTTATCACCAACTTTTTTGTGCCATTTCGCGATGACCCCTTCGGTCATTGTATCGCTCATTTTCGGCATTCTTACTACTTCAGCCATTCTTTATTATATTATCAAGTTAAAGAGTATTAATCTAAAATAAATGGATAGTCTTGTTGTACATATACATCTTTGTACAATTCATCTGCAGTTGGATAAGGAGATTCCTCTGCAAATTTTACAGACTCTTCAACGACCTTTTTCACATCAGCCTCAACCTCTGCAAACCAAGCGTCATCCGCATAGTTGTTTTCTAAAATAGCATGTTTAGTCGACAACAATGGATCACGGTCTTTATACGCTTCAAGCTCTTCTTTCGTACGATATTTAGCCGGATCAGACATTGAGTGTCCTTTGTAACGGTATGTACGAATTTCTAAGAACGTTGGACCTTCACCTGCACGAGCACGTTGAACAGCTTCGTCCATCGCATTGTGTACAGCAACAACATCCATTCCATCAACCGGAGCAGAAGGCATATCGAAACCTAAGCCCATTTTGTAAATATCCTGCATGTTCGTTGTACGTTGTACAGAAGTACCCATTGCATAACCGTTGTTTTCACATACGAAGATAACAGGGAGTTTCCACAACATCGCCATGTTCAATGTCTCATTGAATGCACCTTGACGCACAGCTCCATCACCCATATAACAGATATTTACATTATCTGTACCAAGATATTTTTCAGCAAATGCGATACCAGCACCTAAAGGAATCTGACCTCCAACAATACCATGGCCACCCATGAATTTGTGCTCTTTGGAGAAGAAGTGCATAGAACCTCCTTTACCTTTTGAACAACCAGTGATCTTTCCATATAATTCAGCCATACAAGCATTTGCAGAAACGCCTTTAGCCAAAGCGTGGGCGTGATCACGATAAGCAGTGATTAGAGAATCCTCAGGTTTGATTACTGACATCGTTCCAGCGACTACAGCCTCTTGTCCTATGTACAAGTGACAGAAACCACGAATCTTTTGCTGTCCGTAAAGTTGACCTGCTTTTTCTTCAAACTTACGCATAAGTAACATAGACTTATACCACTCCAAATATGTCTCTTTTGTTATAGGTGTTGAACTCATTTCAAAGTTTTGATTTTCTTACTATTCTAGACTACAAATCTAATAATTTTGGACGAATTTCCTTGCCCAAAAATCAATTTTATTTATACTTTAAGACACTTCTAAGACATTTGATTTAAAGTATATAGCATTTGATTACAAATAAATGAACGGCACAATCAAATAAATCAAAAACTTATGAAAATAAAAAAGCCAAAGAACTTAATAATCATTTGGCTTAATCTATTTTATGCAAACTGTTTGCTATCGAAGTTTTTGGATCAGCTCACTTTCAGTTACCTTTACCTGCTCCCCGCTTTCCATGTCCTTTAAGGACAATTGCCCCGATGCAGCCTCCTCTTCACCGACTAATAACACGTAGGGAATACCCTTCCCATCCGCATAACCCATTTGTTTTTTCAATTTTACAGGAGATGCATAGAGTTCCGAAGCGATATTTTCCTTGCGAAGCTTGTTGAGTAAGCTCAGGGTATAACTTTCCAGCTGTTTGTCAAAATTGATGATCAGGAGCTTGGTAGAATCAGCTTTCCCAGCAGGAAATAAGTTCAACTCTTCCAGCACATCATAAATGCGGTCTGCACCAAAGGAAACGCCTACACCGGTCAGTCCCTTCAAACCAAACATTCCTGTAAGATCATCGTAGCGGCCACCTCCACCGATACTTCCCATGGCAACCTCATTCGTCTTGACCTCAAAGATACAGCCCGTATAATAATTGAGACCTCGGGCCAATGTAATATCCAGATCTATAATTTGATGAAGCAACTTTTCTTCAGCACCTAATTTGGCCACATAGTCAAACACATCCTCAATCTCTGCAATACCATTTAAGCCGACAGAAGAAGTTGCTAAAATCGCTTTTAAGGAAGCAAGTTTCTCATCATTTGAGCCTTCCAATAAAATTATAGGTTTCAAAATAGCAAGATCTGCTTCTGTAAAACCCCTTTCCAACAGTTCTTTGTTGACACCTTCCAACCCGATTTTATCCAATTTATCGATCGCGACAGTCATGTCTACGATCAGCTCCGGTTTGCCGATGATTTCAGCAATACCCGAAAGAATTTTCCTGTTGTTGATTTTGATATTAAAATCTTTCAGTCCAAACCGTTCGAAGGCTTCTTGATAAATCAAAATAAACTCCGCTTCATTCAATAGACTTTCTGACCCGACAACGTCGACATCACATTGGTAAAACTCGCGGTATCTTCCGCGCTGCGGACGATCTGCACGCCATACAGGTTGCACCTGAAAGCGCTTAAACGGTAAAGTAATATCATTTTGGTGCATCACAACATAGCGCGCAAAGGGCACCGTAAGATCATATCTTAGTGCTTTCTCGGTTATATGCGGAATGAGCTTATTGGAATTTTTATCGTGAAGCAGGCTGTCGGGCGCTTTTGTCAGGTAGTCACCCGAATTAAGAATCTTAAAGATCAATTTATCACCCTCGTCGCCGTATTTACCGGTGAGGGTCGTCAAATTTTCAAATGAAGGGGTCTGTATTTCATTATAGCCATATTTTCTGAATACCGTTTTCAGTGTATCGAAAATATAGTTGCGTTTGATCATTTCGGAAGGCGAAAAATCACGCGTTCCTTTTGCCAAAGAAGGTTTTACTACTGCCATATTTGGCAAAGTTAATAAAATCCTTTATTCTACTTCCAGAATTTTAAGGAATTCACAGGCTTTTTCGGCGGCAGATTTCTCGGCAGACTTCTTATTAAAATCACGGCCAAGTCCACAAACAATACCATCCACGACCGCTTCAATACTAAACATCTTAGAAGATTCCCCTTCCGGGTTGTCTGTTTGCCGAAATACAATCTCTTTGCCAGTATGTTGACACCACTCGATCAACCGACTTTTAAAGTTTGTTTCCGTCTGTTCCAATAGGTGAATATCGACGTGCGGTTTAATAATTCGATTCAACAAAAAGCTCTTGGTAAAAACATAGCCCCTATCTAGATAAACTGCCCCAATCAATGCCTCAAAAGCATCACCCAATAAAGATCCTTGTTTATTTGGAAAACTGATCATTCGCGCATCAAACTGGATAAGCTCATTAAACCCCAACTTTCTGGAAAGCTGGTTTAGATTTGCTCTACTGACAATTTTTGAGCGCATTTCAGTCAGGAACCCTTCGTCTTTATAAGGATATTTCTTAAATAACAGTTCAGCCACAACCGAACCCAAAACAGCATCACCTAAGAATTCTAAACGTTCGTTGCTATTTTTTGCGCCCTCTTTAATTGTAACGGCGACAGACTTGTGTCTAAACGCCATCTTGTACAGATGTACATTTCCGGGAACAAATCCTAGCAGGTTTTTTAGTTTTCTAACGTATTCCCGATCTGGCGAAAAATATAATTTATATATCCTTGCAAAAGGCATCTCTTCTAAAAATAAGGCGACAAGTCCTAGTTAAAGAACCTGTCGCTAGCTCATATTATCAAACCATGTTTGAAGGATCAAACATTAAGCTTTATATTTTTTCACAATAACGGTAGCATTATGCCCACCGAAACCGAATGTGTTGCTCAAAGCGGCATTAACGATACGTTTTTGCGCTTTGTTGAATGTAAAATTCAAGTTGTTATCAATTTCCGGATCGTCTGTAAAGTGATTGATTGTCGGAGGGACAATATCATTTTGAACAGCCAATATAGAAGCGATAGTTTCAATAGCCCCTGCAGCACCCAAAAGGTGCCCTGTCATTGATTTAGTTGAACTGATATTCAATTTATAAGCGTGTTCACCAAACAGGTCAACAATAGCCTTCGTTTCACTAATATCACCGACCGGTGTAGATGTTCCATGAACATTGATATAATCAATATCTGAAAAATCCATCTCTGCATCATTTACAGCCATTGTCATAGCCAGTTTTGCGCCCAATCCTTCAGGATGCGAGGCTGTGATGTGATGTGCATCTGCACTCATTCCACCCCCTGCAATCTCTGCATAGATTTTTGCTCCACGTGCTAAGGCATGCTCCAAACTTTCTAAGATCAATGCACCCGAACCCTCTCCCGAAACAAAACCGTCTCTGTCTTTATCAAAAGGACGTGATGCTGTTTTAGGATCATCATTCCGGGTTGACAACGCATGCATAGCATTGAACCCACCAATTCCAGCTTCATTGACTGTAGCTTCTGATCCACCTGTAACAATCACATCAGCTTTGCCCATACGAATATAGTTAAAAGCATCTATCATTGCATTGGTAGCCGAGGCACAAGCCGATACGGCAGAAAAGTTAGGGCCACGTAGACCATGACGCATTGAAATATGTCCTGGAGCAATATCAACGAGCATCTTAGGAATGAAGAAAGGATTGAAACGAGGTGTTCCATCTCCCTTTGCAAAGTTTGCAACTTCTTCAGTGAAAGTTGTTAAACCTCCAATTCCTGATCCCCAAATTACTCCGATACGATTTGTATCTAATTTTTCAAAATCTAAGCCAGCATCTTTAATTGCCTCATCTGTTGACGCAATTGCATACTGGACAAAAGGATCGACTTTACGAGCTTCCTTTCGATCCATAAATTCATGCGGATCAAACCCCTTTACCTCACATGCAAACTGAGTCTTGAATTTTGACGCATCAAAATGCGTAATAGGAGCAGCTCCGCTTACACCATTTATTAACGCCTCCCAGTAAGCTGAGACGGTATTACCAATTGGTGTAAGGGCGCCTAATCCTGTTACTACTACTCTTTTAAGCTCCATTTATTACGATTAGCCTAATTAAATTAGTTAGTTAACGTTTTTTTCTAAATAAGCGATTGCTTGACCAACAGTACCAATAGTCTCTGCTTGATCATCAGGAATAGCAACGTTGAATTCTTTTTCAAACTCCATGATCAACTCAACAGTGTCAAGTGAATCAGCACCTAAATCATTAGTGAATGAAGCTTCTGGTGTTACTTCGTTTTCGTCAACACCTAATTTTTCAACGATAATTGCTTTTACTCTTGAAGCGATATCTGACATGATTTTATAGTTTAATTGTTTAATAAATCTGTGCAAAGAAAAATAAATTTCATCAAAATTCAAACCTAAATTGATATTTAGATGAAAGTCACCATGTTAGGCGACCGAACTTATTCGCGTCTTATACTAGCTAACCCACTCTATATTAACTTAGTTCAAGTATAACAAAAAATATTTTGTATTCCAAACGCTCAGCTAATTAACTCAAATTTTACACAAAAAGTATATTCCTACCTCAAAATTATTAGTACCTTCGTTAGCAGAGGGACATATATTTAAACATTAAAGTGGTCAATAAGTTAGTAGCAAGATTGGATATGGACATGAATGAAGAGTTGGATTTTACCCTACTCGCCATCACCTGTTCGTTGAAAGATTACCGACTCTGCCATTTCATCAACAAGGAGACTAACCTGAATTTTTCCAGAGGAAAAGAAAGCAAGTACGACCATGATGGTCGACAAAAAAACAAAACCGAAGAAGAGCTTGAATATCACATTGTCTTTGATCCAAAGAAAAAAATAAGCTACCACTTCACTGCTTTTCATTACCTTATCGCCGATGCCGACACCGAATATTTCTTGATCAACAATAAGAGCATCGAAGGCACTTATTTAATCCCGGAAAACCCCCACTTCGATTTTTTTATCATCATTAAAAACTACATCTGTGAGGATGACGTGGAACATATTATCAAAAGGATCAACAAATTACCCGAAGTCGTCATTGCAAAAGAAATATCACCAAAAATATTGAAATCTAAAGAAAATCTCATATTTTAGCAAACTGTAGGTTAGTGTAGCAAATACACCCCAACTTAGATCTAAATTAATTCGATTTAGTTTTGACAAAACACAACAATATAGTAGGCTATTTGTTGTGATTAATGAAGAACATTTAAAATACAAAATAACAGATGGAAAAAGTTCAAAAAAGGACTAAAATTGTCGCAACATTAGGCCCTGCCTCGGCAGACAAACAAGTTTTGACCAACATGATTGCCAAAGGGGTTGATGTGTGCCGGTTGAATTTCTCTCATGGCAGCCAGGAAGATCACCTTAAGGTAATCGAAACTATAAATGCAATAAATAATGAAACAGGATTCAATGTTGCCATCTTAGCCGATTTACAAGGTCCAAAAATTAGGATCGGAAAAATGAAAGAAGGTGGAGCTATTCTCGTGAATGGTTCAAAAGTTGAAATTACAACACAAGAACTCATCGGAGACGAAAACAGAATCTACATTACATACGAAAACTTTCCAAACGATGTTGAAGCCAACGAAATCATTTTACTTGATGACGGAAAACTTCAACTTCGTGTTTTAGAGACCAATCATAAAGATACTGTTACCTGTGAAGTTGTACACGGAGGTGTCCTTACTTCACGTAAAGGCGTTAACTTACCGAACACCAAAGTATCTATCCCATCGTTGACGGAAGAAGATTTAGACAACTTGAATTTTGCCCTGGATCATGGTGCAGACTGGATCGCGATGTCTTTCGTACGTTCGGCAGAAGATATTTTTCAATGTAAAAAAATCATCGAGGCAAAAGGAAGCCATGCTCGTGTCATCGCAAAAGTTGAAAAACCGGAAGCGATTGAAAATATTGATGCCATTATCGAAGCTACAGATGCTGTTATGGTTGCTCGTGGTGACTTGGGCGTTGAGCTTCCAATGGAAGAGGTACCAGGACTTCAAAAGATCATCGTACAGAAATGTAGAGATCTTTCAAAACCGGTAATCATTGCGACACAGATGTTGGAAAGTATGATCACTACACCACGTCCTACACGTGCTGAAGTAAATGACGTAGCCAACTCCGTATTGGATGGAGCGGATGCTGTGATGTTAAGTGGCGAGACTTCAGTTGGTGAATTCCCTGAAATCGTTATCGAAACAATGAGCAAAATCATTATCCACGTGGAACAAACTTCTTATCCTTATTATAATGAGAAAGTTAGTGAAATCCACGACGGAACACTTATTCCGGACGCGATTTGCGCATCTTCGGTTTATCTTGCTCAAAAAACAAATGCATCTGCAATTGCGGTATTGACATCATCTGGTGCAACAGCGTTTGAAATTACAAGTTATAGACCAAATGTAGATATCTTAGTTTTCACAGGAACACAAAAATTGCTGAAACAACTCAGCCTACTTTGGGGCGTAAAAACTTTTATCTACGACAAGTTCGAAAGCACAGATGGATCTATTCATGATGTTAACAAATTTATTGTAAAAAATAACTACGTTAAACCTGGATCTATCATTATCAATACAGCTTCGACACCGTTAATCGAAAAAGGTAAAACAAATACAATCCGTGTTTCCCAGCTATAATGGACAATAAGGATTAAAGCAAAAAAAATAGCGTTCTATCTAGAACGCTATTTTTTTTGCTTGTTTGGATACAAGGAGTCGATTTTTAATTTAAAGTCCTTCACCTTTAGCGAATCATTCAAGCGCCTAAAAGGAAGATTGTTTTCTTTCTCATCACCTTTGGGCATTTTTTCCGTTCCTGGCATTGGGGCTAGACCGTCCACACGATTTGGCTTCTTAATGGGCATATGATACTTTTCATCTGAAGAATCCAATTTAAAGACAGGCATCTTTGATTCTTTTTCCTCCATTAAAGGAATCTGCGGTTTCACCTTTACTTGTCCTAAAGCAATGGTCCCTATGGAAGACAATACCAATAATAATACGTAGCTTTTCATCTTTATATAGTTATTAAAGAGCACTCATTGTACCAATGAACGCGTCATATTCGGCTTATTCACTTCTCCAGCAGTTAGACTCAACCGCGTAGATTAAAATTTGTCCACAGCGCAATTCAGCACATAATCCATTTCTATTCACTAATTTACAAAGAACAGCATCTATATTTAAACAGATTGCTGTTAAACATTGTTAAAACAGCTACAAAACACATTAGCATCTTTATATTTGTAACAATTTAAGAAAAAATGAGCTATCGCACCTTAAATGGCCGCTCACATGGCATAAGGGATGAATACGCAAATGGTAAATAAACTGAGCGCTATAAACTTTTTGATATATTCAAAATACATTTATTTAATACCCAATACTAATGAAGAAAAATAGCATTGTATTAATCATTGGACTGATGTCTCTCGCTCTAATTGGGGTATTGGCCATGCAATTCTATTTTCTGAGAGATTCTTATCGCCAAAAGTCTCAATTATTTGATGAGTCCGTCAATGCTGCGATTACAGCTGTTGCCGGTAAGCTTGAACGACGGGAGGTAGTTGACTTCGCTAAGGTTCAACAGGAGCGTAACATTGAAAAATCCAAGCAGGAACAGGCCAAACAACGTCTTTTGGCCGAGCAACTCGAAATACAGTATAGAATTGAAGAATTAAAAAACAAACAACATGTTGTTTTCTCAAACTTTAAAGAGCAAGAAGACCAATTACGTGCATTGTATCCAAATGTAATTGAAATCAAAAATTCATTCTACGAAACATACATCAAAAGACCGGAGTACCAGAAATTTATCAAATTTTCTGTTTCAAATGAGCTTACCGACGATAATTTGGTACAGGCTTTTATCATGTTAAATGCTTCAAAGGTAGATGATCAGATCAATGGGAAGGACGATAGCACGCGGTTTGTTATCCCCCTAATGGACCCACTGGTCAATCAACAAACAAAATTCCGGGTAGCCACATTACCTCCAAGAGAGAATGCGAAACTTGCGAAAACAATTTCTGATTTGGAAAAAAGATTGGATATCCTCAACAGAAAAAACGCGTGGAGTGGCTTTAATGTATATGATTCCGTTGCCATGCTGGGCGGCAAAAAAGCAGACTACATCGAAGATATTGCTATTGGAATGGAGCTTGCTAAACGTCCATTAAAGGATCGATTGAATGTGATCATCGTTCAAGAACTTATCAAAGAGGAGTTGGCTCAACGCGACATTAAAGCTCCTTTCAATATTGAAATATGGAGCACAAACAATATATTACTAAATAATATTTTAAACGAAGCCGCTTTAAATAACCCAACAAATACAACCAAATACTCAACGGCACTTTTTAAAGGTGATATCGGTGCTGCGCCAGGAAAATTAACCATCTATTTCCCCAATAAAAAGGCGATAATTGCCGATAATATGGGCTATCTGTTGCTGCCCATGCTGGCACTGCTTTTCTTGTTGGTGGGGTGTTTTGCTTATACACTGATTATCATCTTCAGACAAAAGAAAGTTTCGGAAATGAAGACGGATTTCATCAACAACATGACGCATGAGTTTAAAACACCTGTTGCAACAATTATGATTGCCAGTGAGTCACTTAAAGATCCAGACATCAATGCCGACCACAAGCGCGTTCAGAAATTGGCTAATATCATCTACGACGAAAATGTTAGACTCGGAAATCATATTGAACGTGTGCTCGATTTGGCAAGACTAGAAAAAGAAACGCTAAAACTCGACCAGGTAGAAGTATGCATCAATGATCTTGTTTCGGCAGTAACGGATAGTATGCAGCTACGGATGCAAAATATTGGCGGGAAATTCAGTATAGATCTTGCAGCGACCAAGGATGTTGTCGTTGGTGATGAGTTACATTTTTCCAATGTATTTTACAATCTTTTGGATAATGCCATCAAGTACAGCAAAGGAGATTTACATGTCAACATCAATTCAAAAAATGTTGGCGACACCATTGTTGTCACCATAGCCGACAATGGTATTGGGATGAGCCGGGATCACCTGCAAAAGATTTTCGACCAGTTTTACCGTATTCCAACTGGGAATGTTCATAATGTCAAAGGATTTGGCCTTGGCTTAAGTTATGTACAGGACATTCTGAGAAGGCTGAACGGAAAAATTACAGTTAAAAGTGAAAAAGATAAAGGCACGACCTTTGAAGTAATTTTGCCTATTAAAAAATAAAACGTTCCTTTTTTGTATATTTCCTCTTTAAAAAATTTCAAAGGTTGAGGAAGGCTGATTTATCAGCATCAAGGGACATTGGTGAAAATTAATATATTCATTATGCAAAAGATATTATTAGCAGAAGATGATCCTAATTTGGGGGATCTTTTAAAAGACTATCTCGAATTAAAGGGAAAATTTGACGTCACATTATGCACGGATGGAGATGAAGCGATTTCTCAATTCAAAAAAAATAACTACGACCTTTGTATTTTTGATGTCATGATGCCAAAAAAGGACGGATTTACAGTTGGACGTGAAATCAGAAAAACAAACAATACTGTTCCTATTATCTTTGCCACAGCAAAGGGGATGATGGAAGATAAGACCGAAGCCTTTGAGCTAGGAGGAGATGATTATATCACCAAGCCTTTTCGAGTGGAAGAATTATTGCTCCGCATCAATGCTTTGCTGAAACGCAGTGTTCGAGACAAAGAAGAAGAAGTGGTTGCGGATAAATTTGAAATTGGCGATTATTTCTTTGATTATACAAGTCAGCAGATTTCTTACAAAGGACAGATGCAAAAACTCTCCACGAAAGAAGCTGAACTACTCCGCTTGCTTTGCTTAAAGAAAAATGATGTGCTGACCCGGGAAGAAGCGTTGTTAAAAATATGGCATGATGATAACTATTTTACGGGTAGAAGTATGGATGTATTTCTCAGTAAACTTCGTAAATATCTAAAAGAAGATAGCAAAGTTGAAATTGTCAATGTGCACGGAAAAGGTTACAAACTTTTGGTCAGCTAAAAAAAGGGGAATGAAAAATATAGTCATTCCCCTTTTTATGCTACACACGTATTCAAGCGTGACTTACTCGAATTCGTGGATGAAAATAAAAGAACAAAACAATTTCATCCTTAGTAGAATATAAAAAATTGACGCACTTTTATAAAAAATTTGCATTTCAAAAAGAAATGTTCTAACTTAGCGTCGCTTATAGAGAAAGGCAGAGGGAATAGACCCGATGAAGCCTTAGCAACCTGTCCCTTGACAAGGTGCTAAATTCTACCCTACTTGATATGGGAATGATAAGCCGAAGTCACCAAATTCTAGTGTGTCCTTCTCTCTCTAGCAAGAAATATAGTTGAAAAAGAAATATTAAAAACATTCATTATGTTATTGACTAACAATTTAGGTTACCCTCGTGTGGGCGCGTTCCGCGAATTGAAAAAAGCCAATGAGGCCTATTGGGCTAAAAAATCTTCTGTTGAGGAATTATTGGACACAGCAAAAAAAATTCGTGAAGGCAATTGGAAAACACAAAAAGATGCTGGAATAGATTTGATCCCTTCCAATGATTTCTCTTTTTACGATCAAGTATTGGATTTAACCCTCACTGTTGGTGCAATTCCTGCTCGCTACCATTCTTTATTGAATAAAGTAGACAACAATTACAGTTTAGATCTATATTTTGCCATGGCGCGCGGTTTCCAACAAGAAGGAATCGACGTGACTGCAATGGAAATGACCAAGTGGTTGGATACGAACTACCACTACATGGTACCAGAATTCACCAAAGATCAAGAATTCAAATTGACTTCCGAAAAATTCTTAAATGAATACAACGAAGCAAAATCATTGGGCATCGATACTAAACCAGTTCTATTAGGTCCTATTACATACCTTTTGATCGGTAAAGAAAAAGAAGCTGGCTTCGACCGTATCGATTTATTGGATAAACTTATTCCAGTATATGAGCAAATACTAGCTAAACTAGCTGATGCTGGTGCACAATATGTTCAGATTGACGAGCCTTTCTTAGCATTGGATTTAGATGCTAAAGTAAAAGCTTTATATCAACCTACTTTCGAAAAATTAGCTGCAGCAGCAAAAAATATCAAATTAATCGCAACGACTTACTTCGAATCTTTAAAAGACAACGAAGATATCGCAGTTAACCTACCTATCCATGCTTTACATTTGGATCTGGTACGCGGTGAAAATCAATTGGATACGGTATTGGCTAAAGTTCCTGCTTCATTAACATTATCTTTAGGTATTGTTGAAGGCCGTAACATCTGGAAAAATGATTACGAAAAATCATTGGTTAAAATCAAACAGGCTGTTGATGCATTAGGAAAAGACCGTGTATGGGTAGCTCCTTCTTCATCACTGTTGCACGTTCCTTTTGACTTAGACAATGAACACAATGAACAATCGCTACCAGCTGAAGTAAAAAACTGGTTAGCATTTGCTAAACAAAAATTAGCTGAAGTAAAAGACTTAGCCGTACTAGCGGAGGGAGAAGTTGATGCTGAAACAGCAAAACGCTTCGAAGCGAACAAAGCGGCTGCTGAAAGCCGCCGTACCTCTCCATTGATCCACAAACCAGAGGTTAAAACACGTACAAGCAATATTACTGATGACGATGCAAAACGCACTTCAGCATTTGCAGACCGTAAAGCAGCGCAACAAGCGAAATTCAACTTACCGGCGTTCCCGACCACAACTATCGGTTCATTCCCACAAACGAAAGATGTTCGTAAATGGAGAGCAGATCTGAAAAAGGGTGCTATTACGCAGGCAGAATACGATAAAGCAATCGCAGAAGAAACAGAAAACACCATCCGTCTTCAAGAGCAATTGGATATCGACGTATTAGTACACGGCGAATTCGAACGTAATGACATGGTTGAATACTTCGGTGAACAATTGGCTGGTTACGCTTTCACACAAAATGGTTGGGTACAATCTTACGGTTCACGTTGTGTAAAACCTCCGATTATCTATGGTGACGTATACCGTCCTGAAGATATGACTGTCCGTTGGTCTTCATATGCACAATCATTGACAAATCGTCCGGTTAAAGGTATGTTGACTGGTCCTGTAACAATCTTACAATGGTCTTTCGTACGTAACGATCAACCGCGCTCAACAACGACTTACCAAATTGCATTGGCGATCTTGGATGAAGTACAAGCCTTGGAAAAAGCAGGTATCAAAATCATACAAATCGATGAACCAGCTATCCGTGAAGGATTACCGTTACGTAAAGCTGATCAAAAAGATTACTTGAACTGGGCAGTACGTGCTTTCCGTGTCTCTTCATCAAATGTTGAAGACGATACACAGATTCACACACACATGTGTTATTCTGAGTTCAATAATGTGATCGAAGATATCGCTGCAATGGATGCCGATGTTATTACGATTGAGACTTCACGTTCTCAAATGAAATTATTGAATGCTTTCGCCGGTGATTTCAAATATCCAAATGATATTGGTCCAGGTGTTTATGACATTCACTCACCACGTGTTCCAAGCAAAGATGAGATGGTAGATCTATTGCGCAAAGCAAAAGCAGTAGTTCCAGCAGAACAACTTTGGGTTAATCCTGACTGTGGTTTGAAAACTCGTGCTTGGCCAGAAACCAAAGCGGCTTTAGAGTCTATGGTTGAGGCTGCGAAAATCTTAAGAGCAGAATAATTCTTAAACTATATTGATAAAGCCCTAGCTGAAATTTCAGCTAGGGCTTCTTTATTGGGCTTCGTTCAAAATAAAAACTGTTATCCGAATAAGGTGAGATTATTTTCGGCTGTTCTTCCGTTCTTTCTTGTTTTCCTTTTCGTTCCCGTTCTTAATTTCCTGTTTTCCTTTAATCCGATCTTCAATCGCCTTCAGGTTTGACGAAAAATCGAGGTCAACATTTTCAAGTTTAGCCTTTTTTAACGCCTTCAATGCCTTTTTGTATTTTCTCATTTTTTCAAATAGCAGTGCTTTCTTGATCCAGATTCCTGTCAAGGGCATGGCCGGAAGTGTCAAAGCAAATTTGATCGTCTTTTTTGCAGCTTCATACTCCCCCATATCAATCAATGTCTGAATGAAATAAGGATATACTTCCAGTGCCTGCACATTATGCACCAAAGCTTCCTGGAAATACCTTTTTGCCTGCTCATAGTCCAATAGCTGTTCGGCATGAACTCTTCCCATCAAACACAGCGCCATTGTATTGGACTCATCATAGGATAGCGCATAGGATAAGGATTCCATGGTCTCCTCCAAATACATCGGATAGTTATCCAGCGCCTGAAGGACATATTTATTTACTGAATTCATAAAATTTTCTAAAACATAACATTCATATCCAGCTTTCACGATAACTTTGAAAGTAACTGGATTTTTAAAACTCCTGAATAAGCTAAGCATATTGGAAAAGTGGACTACCATTTCGAGCGCCACGTTTTAGCCAATATCAACCTAGGTTACTTAACGTATTAAGAAGAAGATTAGGAAAGGGCCGTATTCCGAAGAATATTCCCGAGAATCTTCTCTGTGGACGAAGCGGGATTTTCTAATATTGCAAACATATTCTTCCGTTTTTATTAATTACTCTATTGAATTGCAAAGATTCAAAATATTTACCAAATTCCAAAAACTTTTGATTATTAATCTGTTATATTGTTCAGCACGATATTGGCATATTATTGTCGCATCAATTTCACTAAAATTCACCGACTATTTCCCCATATTTGAACCATGGAAAGTCAATCAGCTAATCAATTAATCAAACTAGCAAGAAAACGTAAGGGACTAACGCAGCAGGAACTCGCCGATCAAGCGGGGGTATCGCTAAGAACAGTGCAACGCATAGAAAAAGGCACGGAAGAAATCAGTGGATTTAGTCTCAAACAGATCAGTCAAATTTTGGAAATACCATTAGTACAACTCATTATGCCAAATGTAAATCAAATCAGTATCGACAACAATCAAACAGGAAGTATTAAAGCGCTATACTTATCATCGCTCACCTTTTTGGTCAATCCATTATTAGGGCTATTGGTCCCAGCAATTATGGGTTATACGAAACAAAACAAAGACGCCTTATACAGTAAGCACCTAAAAAAAATAATTATAATACACGCTGTTGGACTATTTTTTCTCGGAAGTTTCATAGGCTATATCATTATTGCAGATTTTTTTAAAATTGCACTACCGTCTTTTTTAACCAATATCTTTAATAGCGCCTATTTTCTACTCATCCCAGTATGCTATTACATATTGATTCTAACGTTTACTATTTTTAATTATATCGCAATAAGAAAAGCCAAGCTCAGTTCTGCAAACTAAACCAATACATATGAAATGTTGCGATCAATATCACAGCGGTTTCTTTTGAACAATCAATACCCAATCATTCTCCAACAACAGATAGCCTGTTTCGTAAATAAAGTTATAGGTCTGCCCCTTGTTATTGGAAAAAGTATGTGTATGAAACTTAAAATCAAATCCCAACCGCTTTAACTTTTCACGTTGGATCTTCACCATACCCTCCCCACTCAATGCATCTAATAAAATACGGCGGTTTTTTCGTAGGATATTATTCACATTGCGCACCAGATTGGTCTGGTCGCTATTTAATTTATTGTTATAGGCGTTCCGGCAAGCATCATCACAAAATCGCTTGTCCGAACGGCCATATATTACTTTGCCACATTCAAGGCAGACTTTTTCTCCAGAACTCATAACGGAAGATTAAACGACAACAAACGGTTACAACCGACTATAGTCGAATACAAATGGTAAATAGACGACTATAGTTATTTCCCCGCCCCACCTTTGCTTAAGATCATTCGGCGTTCATAGCCAATGACCATCAACTAAAATAAGAATTATTAAAAACTTTTAAAAATTAGACACATGAGCACATTACGCAACAAAGTACAATTGGTTGGGCATTTAGGAAACGACCCGTTAATCAAAACAACTTCCACTGGCACCAATTACTCCATATTACGTCTCGCCACCAATGATCTTTTCAAGAACAAAGCCGGTGAATGGGTTGAAGAAGTTCAATGGCATACACTCGTGGTTTGGGGTAAGCAAAACAATACCATTGAAAAGAAATGCCAACGTGGGACCAAACTCATGGTTGAAGGCAAACTCACCTATCGTAACTATGAGAACGCAGATGGGGTAAAACAATATGTCACAGAAATTAAAGTAGATAATTTTATGATTTTATCTGATTCGAACGGCGCCAAAGATGACATCCCAACACCTCCAGATGAAAATGAAGACGATCTGCCTTTCTAGTATGATCAACGAGGTAGGTTTTCAAGCCCCTACCTCGTCGATTGTTTCCAACTTATTTTGTCAGGCTTGCAGTCAACGCTCTTCCTAGGTTCTCTGCATACGCCTTCCATAATTTAGCATCTTCTGGCGTAAACTTAGCAACAGCTTCAGTTTCTTTGGCCGCCCATTCCTGTCGCTTCGCTGCAAGCTCCTTGAGTTTAACAACATCGCCGCTTTTAGCAACAGCGATAAATTCTTTGATATATTTTGTATAATCCTCCGCCAATTTTTGTGTCCCAGCAGAACTAAACTTCGGTATTGGCACTTCGCCACCGCTATTTTCTACCGACGTTTCGGCCGTATCTTTTTTTAAGTCAATAGCGGCAGTTGTATCTTTTACTTCGACTTTTTTAGTCGCGGAATTATTGCAGGAAATAACAAAAAATCCAGCAATTAATGCTGATAAGGCTACTTTCTTCCTTTATTTAAATTTAGTTTTTTATGTCTGGTCATTTATTCGTTTATGCGTGTTGCTCTAAAGCTAAATAAATCACTCTAGTTTTATCGGATCGACAAGTTCACCATCATCTTAATCACAACCCTACCTTTTTGTAACGTTACTTTATTATCGAACTAATTTAATTACAATGCCCGACTCTACGAAATTTTTTGTGGACACTCACATTCTGCAGGCCTGAGTTAGGAGTCTTCTTTTCTTGTAGGCAAGTCAACATCAGATCAACTCCAAGGCCGTACATATTAGGGGTATTACAAGGGTAAACCCCTGCAAACCCCTTGTTAATACCTTGTAAATGGACTGCGATTACATAATTAACCACGGATATGATAACAACATGGAAATACGCCCGATACCGGCAAAACCGAATAAACAATAGGAAAAAGTTCCACGCAATTAGATTCGCTCAAACCTGCCATACAATTTCCAGAAATATGCTTTCTCCCCCATAGTGAGATCAATCTTCTTCCAGGCATTTAAGGCTAAACTAATCTCCTTTTCCTGCAAACTGTATTTTCCAATAAAGAACTCTTCTTCGGAAAAATACAAACCAAATGCTTTATCCAACGTATGTAGGCTCTGAACATCTACCTCTTCAAAAAATAAAATGGATTGAGGGCCAGCCAAAAAATCACTCGGCACCGGAATAGCGTCAGCGTATTCGATTGCGATGAGGCGGTTCCTACTTTGCAAAGGAAATTCAATTATTGGAAGCTCTTCTAATTTCGAAAAATAACTACCCGCCTCAAAAATACCATCTCGTTCCAGCAGCGGGATTTGTAACAATCTTTTACGTCCAATAAGAGAAACATTTGGATCAAAATAATCATTGAAATTAAGAATTTCATTGACAGATAGATTTTTTTCAATAAGATGCTGCACAGGAATGCCAAAATAATTTGCAATTTTTAGAACAATCTCAATTTTTGGCTCTGCACGCATTTCTTCGTAAGACGAAATATTACCTCTAGTAAGATTAAAAATATCCCCAAATGCCTGTTGACTCATTCCTTTCACTTTTCTTAATTTCTTAATATTGTTGCCTACGTTGCTCATTTTAAAAAAAATTGAATATTTATTGCAAAATATTTTTGCATTTTTATTACCTTTATGCAAAGAATATGTGCAATATATAAAAAACTTGATTATGTACTTCTCAAAAATTGAAAATTATATCGCCAATATCGGTTACACCATCACCCATAAGGATACAAAAGAAGGAATCTTTGTCATCGAAAATGAAGACGACGGAATCCGTAACCTGATTGTAGGCATTGCCCAACCCATCCTGATTTTTGAGCAATATCTTTTTACAATCAGCAATGACACCATGGATATGTTCAAATCACTATTGATAAAAAATAGAGATATTATACACGGTGGGTTTGCATTAACAGAAGATGGTACCAAAGTTATATTTCGGTATACCTTACAAATACATAATCTCGATCAGAATGAGTTTGATGCAGCCATTAATTCGCTGAGTCTTTTGATGAGTGAATATTATAATCAGTTAATAAGTTTTTCAAAATTATAGAATAATGAATATTTTTAAGAGAATTTTCAGAATTGGTCAAGCCGAGATCCACGCAGTCGTGGACAAAATGGAAGACCCTATCAAAATGACGGAACAGGGTATCCGTGAGATGAAAGAGGACCTGGAACAATCGTTAGAAGCCTATGCTAAAGTTAAAGCGTTAGCCATACGTACCCAAAACAATTGTGAAAGGAAAAAAGAAGAAGCCAATGAATTCGAAAACAAAGCTATTCTATTACTCCAAAAAGCACAAAAGGGAGAATTAACGACAGAAAAGGCAGAAGGTCTTGCAAAGGAAGCGCTGTTGTTGAAAAAACAGTTATTAATCGAAGCTGGTGAATTGGAGAAACAAGCCGTGATTCATCAAAGTTCATCGGATGAGCTACACAAAAATGTAGACATTCTCAAATTCAATATATCGAAATGGGAAGGTGAACTCTCTACTTTAAAGGCACGTGTAAAGGTATCCAACGCAGCTAAAATGGTCAATCGTCAGCTCGCTAATATCGATTCCAATAGTACGATTTCCATGTTAGAACGTATGAAAGAGAAGGTCGAGGAAGACGAGGCACTAGCAAAGGCCTATGGCGAGATTGCACTAGGTAACAAAAGTAAAGTTGATGAGATCAACGAGACCATCGGCGGGTCTGAAGCCGTCAACAACGAATTAGAAGAACTAAAAAGAAAATTAAATAATGATGAAAAGATTTGAATATAAAACGCTAAAAATTGAACCTAAAGGTTTTTGGGGAACAAAGTTGGATCCCGAAAAAATTGATGAAATCTTAAATGATCTTGGAAATCAAGGCTGGGAATTGGTAACCATGCAGGACCTTGAAGTCAATGGGAATTCCTGGTCTTTTCATTATACTTTCAAGAGAGAGAAAATTTAAACAATAACACTATGACAGAACTAATCAATATCTTATTCAATCCATTGTCCAATGGAATTATGACAGTCTTAACTGGCATGTCTGTAGTGTATTGGTTATTTATGTTTCTGATGGGTGATGGAGTACATCTATTTGATGCCGATGCAGATATAGACCTCCATCCTACACCTGATGTCACGGACGTTGATGGCTCACATGATATCGCAACTGAGGGCGGCGATCATGCACACCATCATCATACGGATACGGACGCTAATACAGAACCTGGTTTCTTTGCAAAAGCAATGGATTACATCAATGTTGGCAAAGTACCCATCATGCTTATTGTAACACTGTTCAAATTTATAGGCTGGATAATTACCATTGTTTCTTCGCTCTTTATCGACGTTGCTTCATGGGGGATAAAGTCCGTATTAATCCTGATCCCTGTTTTTATTGTTACATTTATTTTAATGCATTTTCTGACCAAACCTTTAGCTAAAATGTTCAAAAGTATAGGTTACAATGGCGAAGAAAGTCACGATTTTCTTGGTCGCATGGGTAAAATGAGAGCCAGTATTGAAGGCAAGAAAATAGGTTCTGCCGAATTTATCATCCAACAGGATCCTATTCGCCTCAATGTTGTCAGCCATAATGGGGAGAAAATAGGCTATGGAGACGATGTCATTATTGTTGACGAATCCAAGGACAAGAAATATTATTATGTGACCAAAGAAATCACGATAGACAATATTTAATGGAAAAGGAATAAACGCAAAGCCCCGACACTAAACAACTGTCCTAAAAGAGCGAATCTTTATCCTTTTAAATTCTAATCGTAAACCCAAATATTAAAATCTAAATAAATACAAATCATATGCTATATCAACCTCTTTTATTTTTAAGTGGCTTAAACGGAATTATACTTTTAATTGTCGGTTTGGCTGTCTTTTTAATTTTTGCATTCTTTGTTGTATTGAGTGCATTCTACAAGAAAATTCCACAAGGGAAGGCGATTGTACGAACCGGTGTTGGTGGTACAAAAGTAGCATTCAACAAGGGAATGTATGTTGTACCTGTATTTCACAAGATGGAGATCATGGACATCTCAATCAAAAAAATTGAGATTGCCCGTATGCAGGGTGAAGGTTTGATCTGTAAGGACAATATTCGTGCAGATATCAAAGTTGCTTTCTTTGTTCGTGTCAATAAAAATGTAGATGATGTGATCAATGTAGCCCAAAATTTAGGTTGCGACCGCGCCAGTGAACCAGAAACATTAAAAAGTATTTTTGAATCTAAATTCTCCGAAGCACTCAAAACAGTAGGTAAGAAATTTGATTTCATTGAATTATACGAAGCCCGTCGCGAATTCCGTGATGAGATACTCGACGTCATCGGAACTGATCTTAATGGTTATATTTTGGACGACTGTGCGATTGATTACCTTGAACAGACCGACATCGAACATCTCAATCCAAATAATATCCTAGACAGTGAGGGTATCAAAAAGATCACCGAATTAACAGCCAAACAAAATATAAATGCCAACTTCATTCGTCGTGATGAGGAGAAACTAATCAAAAAACAAAACGTGGAAGCAAGGGAAGCGATTCTAGAACTAGACCGTCAGCTTGCCGAAAAGGAAGAGAAACAAAAACGGGAAATTGACAACATCAGAGCACGCGAAGAAGCAGAAATAGCAAAGGTACGCGAAGAAGAACGTCTCAAGTACGAAAGCGTCCGGATTTCTACCGAAGAGCAACTCGCTGTTCAAGAAGAAAATAAACTGCGGCAGATTATCATTGCTGAAAAGAATAAACAACGTACCGATGCTGTGGAGGCCGAACGTGTAGAAAAAGATCGCGCCTTAGAACAAACAGAACGCGAGCGCATTGTTACCTTAGCACAGATCGACAAAGAACGCTCGATCGAAACCGAAAAGAAAAGTATCCAAGGCGTTATCAAAGAACGTGTACAATTGGAAAAAGGTGTTGTTGAAGAGCAACAAGGCGTCAAAGACATCGAAGTATTCCGTGAAGTAGAACGTAAAAAACAAGCGGGTGTTATTGCGGCATCACAAGAAGCAGAAGAAAAATTAATTTCAACTGTTAAAGCTGCCGAAGCTGCAAAAATTGCGGCAGAACAGGAAGCAGAGAAAAAAGTAATCGACGCGGAGGCTGCTCGTAAAATCGCCGAAAAGCGTGCACAAGAGCTATTGATCGATGCGGAAGCGAAAAAAGAAGCATCACTCAAAGAAGCCGAAAGTCGTAAGATTATTGCCGAGGCACAAGCCAAAGAAGAAGCTGCACTTGGCTTATCCGAGGCCGAAGTTATGGTTGCCAAAGCTGAAGCTGAAGAAAAACAAGGTACTGCAGAAGCTAGTGTCATTGAGAAGAAAGCAGAAGCGATGCGTAAAGAGGGCTTAGCACAGGCGGAAGTTGTGCGTGAGAAAGCGCTTGCTGAAGCCAAAGGTATCGAAGAGAAAGCTGAAGCGATGAAGAAATTAGACGGCGTGGGCAGAGATCACGAAGAATTCAAATTGCAATTGCAAAAAGAACGTGATATTGAACTCGCACACATCAATATCCAAAAAGACATTGCTCAAGCACAAGCCGGCGTATTATCGGAAGCACTTAAAACAGCAAAAATCGATATTGTTGGTGGTGAAACCATGTTCTTTGAGAATATCGTCCGTCAAGTATCCAACTCCAAAGGTTTTGATCACTTGATTGACAACTCCAAACATGCCACAGCTATTAAAAATTCTTTGATAGGTCCAGATGGACAAGGAGACCTCGCAGATAAGGTGCGTGGATTAGCCGATAAATATGGAATTTCCACAAACGATATTAAGAACCTCACCGTTTCAGCAGCATTGATCAAACTTCAACAAGCGGCGACTGATGCTGAAAATGGCGAAGATACAAGCTTCATTAATTCTTTGTTCGGATTGGCGAAAAACTTGGGCATATCAAACAAAAAACTGTCCTAGTCCCTCCCCAATTCATTATTGCTTGCAATGATAATTACCATTGCAGGCAATAAACAAAAGATTTTATCACATATACCAAGTCGAGAAAGCTCATTTTATGCCAGAAGAAAACGTAATAAATCAGAACGACTCCCTTGATCAAGGTGCATACGAGATTATTCGGAAGCGGCTTCTTACACAAAAAGAAGAGCTTACTATCAAACTCCAACAACTAAATAATGCCCGCAAGGAAATATTTAATGCGACAAGTTTTATACTCAGGGCCAATCAACGGATCACCACAGAAAATAACTGTGTTGCTCGTGGTATTTTAGCCCTGGACAAGCTATGTATATTTGGTTATAATGTCCATTTTGGGTTACGCACCGAAATTAAACTCGAAGATGTTTTCAGTGTATATACATTCGAAAACAATCAGTTTATCCCACAATCACTCGATCTGATCAATGATCCTAATTTCATTGGCGATTACCAAAATTTATACAAATACTATCGCGACTCGATCTTTTCCAAGTTTCGACGTACGGAAAACTATCTTTATATGATCTTTCAGACCAGCAAAAATCCTGCTGACCTGAAGGCATTCAAGTGGTTGATTAAAGACGGAAAGCTCCAATATCAGGACGACCGCAGCATCCATGAAGTCAAATTACCCAACCAATTTGAATTTGAATGGACAAAAACAACCTTGGAAGACCGTCGCCTCGGAAAACACCCACACATATCCATTAAGGACAAGATCTTTATAGAAGCGATCAATGGCGATATTACTTTCAAAATTGAAAATAACACCGATACAGGGAAAGGAATCTTCTCCGAAAAAGTTTCAAACGCCGACCAACAATTGGATGATGCGGATTACTACTATGCAGACCTTGGCAATTTGATTGCCGTTCGCATCAAACCGTATCAAGAAGATTTCCGTGCATTTGTCTTTAATCAACGGACAAAAGAAGTGGTGAATCTTAAATCCCTTAATGAATCAGCCATTTTACTACCCGATAATCAAGGAATCATTTTTTCTAACGGATACTACCTGCAGAATGGCACCCATAAAATCTTTGACGTCCAGTTTGACCGGGTTAGTTTCCTTAGACGCATCGCATCACCAAACGGTGAAGACTTCCTCTATATCTTTTGTCAGGAGGAAACGAATACCTACATCTTACTGTCTTATAACATCATTCAGCAGCATGTCGAAACGCCGATCATCTGCAATGGATTCACACTTTTTAAAGACGGTAGTTTAATTTACTTCCATACAGAGGCCGAAGCAACAAGGCATCATCAGGTTCAGATCTGGGAAACCCCTTACATGGCCGTGCTCAAAGAAAATGAGTTAAAAAAAGACGACCCGCTTTATAAGGTTGGTAATAAACAGATCGTACAGGCCATGGCCGAAGCACAAGAAGTCATACAGCTCATCAACAAAGAAGATAGTTATGAAGGCCTTTACGAGGATATACTCAAAAAATCGACTGTCCTTCTTGACTCTTATTTTTGGATAAAGGATGAAGCCTTGTCCAACCTTGGTCAGCCATTAGCTCAGATCAAGGAGGTCGCTAATACGGCAATTGACGAATTTGTTAAGGTCCAAGCCCAACGTAAATACGCTACAGAGCTCAATAGCACTGCCGAGAAGAAAATGGAAGAGCTTACCTTTTCCATCAATAGTACTGTAGTCGAAAAGCTTGACCAACTTGTTCATCAACTGGCAGATTCACGACGTTTACAGGGCGAAATCATTGACCTCAAAAATGTCAGATATATTGATATAGTCCGTATCGATGCTTTACTCGAGAAGCTGCAGTCAATCACCACCGAACTTGCGGAAAAGACAATTGCTTTCTTGCTCCGCGACGAGGCTTTACAACCCTATGAGCAGAAAGTGGAGCAGCAGAAAAACAATGTTGCTGCAATTGTCAAAGTCTATGACGCCAAAGCGATTGAGGAAGCCAATTCGGCTATATCGAGTGAATTGGAGCTGTTGATCGATATTCTAAACAGTTTAAAAATTGACGACTCCACCCAAACCACCAAAATCATCGAGAAGATAGCCGTTATTTTCTCGTCCTTGAATGAGGTTCGGGCGCAGCTTACGCGTAAACTCAATTCATTAAAAAGTACGGAAGCCATTGCAGAATTTTCCGCCCAACTTACGCTACTGGAACAGTCTGTCACCAATTATCTTGAACTCTCTACGACAACTGAAAAAGTAGACGAGTATTATACCAAGGTCATTGTTCAACTGGAAGAACTCGAAAGTAAGTTTTCAGAATTTGAGGACTTCGCCCTGAAAATAGCAGATAAACGCGATGAGATCATCAAAGCATTTAATTCCCGCAGAGAGCAAATCGTTGAACAGATCAACAAACGTAGCTCTTCACTCGAGCAAATTGGACTTCGCGTATTAAAGAATATCGAAAACAAATCAAAGACATTTGCAACGCGTGAGGAAATCCTAAGTTTCTTTGCTTCAGATTTGATGATTGACAAAATCAGACAGCTTGTGCAAGAGCTGAAAACGCTCAGTGATGTTTCAAAAGCCGAAAATCTTGAAAACCTGCTCAAAAAATCTCAGGAGGATGCATTACGCATTTTACGTGACAAGAATGATCTTTTTGTAGATGGAGAGAACATTATTGCGCTTGGCAAGCATAAATTTGCCGTCAATAGTCAGTCACTCAGTTTAACACTCGTACGCAAAAATGACGAACTATTCTTCCATCTTACCGGAACGAGCTTCTATCAAAAAGTCAAAGGATCCGAGATCGAAAACTTTAGCGATATTTGGGATCAGGAACTGATTTCCGAAAACAAGGACGTATACCGGGCTGAATATCTCGCCTATAAAACATTCCTTGCTTCCAAAGGACAGTTAGATTTTGATGCCAACCTGTTTATCAATCAGACTGTCGAGCAAAGTTATTCGGAAGGTTATGTCAAAGGAGTGCATAACTTTGATGCCTTGGTAATCTATGATACCATCAAGCAGCTAGATAGCAAACTTGATCTTTTACGTTACGATGCTCATTTGCGTGCTATGGCACAATTGTTTTGGCATTCACTTGCGCAAGACGAGCAGGAAAAACAGACAGCGTTGATTCAATCTACACATTCGGTATTAAAAGCATTTCCAAATTCCACACGCTACCAATCTGTCGTGGATGAACTCACAAAATTATTCATCAATTGGGACACCCATTTGGATCGTTCGACATTTCATGCGGAGGACGTCGCGAGCTATCTCTTCCAGACTTTCACAAGCTACAGCAAGTTTGTCGTCAGTGAGCAATCGGATGAACTTAAAAAGGCTTTCATCAGGCTATTGGAAAACAAGAAGAGTTTTAAACTCTTTGAAGCAGATATTCAGCATACACAATTTAGTCTCGTAGACCGCTTCTATTTGACCTTAAATTGGCTAAATTCTTTTATCGACGAGAACGACGATTACCAGGCTTTCCAAAAGTACGTGGAGGAAACTGCAGTCACGCTTCTTTATCCGAAGGATGAATACCAATTGATCATCGCCAAAGACAATGCACTCATCCAGGGATTAAAGGGAAATCACGTGATCTTGAACAATGGAGAAGAGCAAATTCAATACCATCAATTTCTGCGTAGATTGAAGACTTTTGCAGAATGGAATGTTCCTCGTTTTCAAGAATTCGCTTCTTTGAAGGAGCAGCTTGGAAAAACATACGCCAAGGAGCTGAAAATCGGAGAATTTGAACCAAAAGTCCTAACATCTTTTGTCCGAAATAAGTTGATCAACGAAGTTTACTTCCCATTGATCGGAAATAATTTGGCCAAACAGCTGGGGGCAGCTGGCGACAATAAACGTACCGCCAGGATGGGTATGCTTCTCCTCATTTCTCCGCCAGGTTACGGAAAGACAACATTAATGGAATACCTCGCGAAAACCATGGGATTACATTTTGTAAAAATCAACGGACCTACAATAGGGCATTCCATTACTTCAATAGATCCTGTGGAAGCGAAAACCTCTGGTGAACGTGAGGAACTTAAGAAGATCAATCTTGCTTTCGAAATGGCCGATAATGTGATGCTTTACCTCGATGATATCCAACATTTGAATCCCGAATTCCTTCAGAAATTCATTTCATTGGCTGATGGGCAACGTAAGATCGACGGTATTTTTGAAGGTGAGAGTAAAACATACGATTTGCGTGGGAAAAGATTCTGCATCGTAATGGCAGGAAACCCTTACACCGAAAGTGGGTCCAAATTTCAGATTCCAGATATGTTGGCCAACCGTGCGGATGTATACAATCTTGGGGATGTGATCGGTGATACCGAAGCACTTTTCAATCTCAGCTTAATTGAAAATGCGGCAATTGAAAACAGCTACCTTGAAAAAATAGCAAGCAAATCTTTCAACGATTTCTATGCTTTAGTGAACTATGCACAATCGGTTGTAGATCAACTTCCCGATTTAGAAGGCAATTACCTGAAGCAAGATATCGATGATTTTATCACAGTATTAAAACATGTATTAAAGATCAGAAACGTTGTCATCAAGGTCAATCAAAATTATATTCAAAGTGCGGCCATGCAGGACAATTACCGAACAGAACCGCCGTTCAAACTGCAAGGGTCTTATCGGAATATGAGTAAGCTCGTCGCCCAAGTTGTGCCGATGATGAACGAACAGGAAATCGATCAAGTTCTCCTCGCACATTATGAAAGTGAGTCACAAACCCTTACTGCCGATACGGAAAGTAATCTTTTAAAATTGAAAGAACTTGCTGGATTAATCAATACAGTGGAACAAGAACGGTGGGAACACATCAAAGAAATATTCCGCAAGAACAATAAACATGGTGGACTTGCCAAAGATGATAAGGTCTTTGCACAAATGCAGGACTTTAACGAAAACCTGGAGGGCATCATACAAGCTATCCGTGCTTATAGGAATTAATATTCGTCCTGATTATTCCAGCTGACGTAATTGGAAGCGTCAGCTGGAATAATCATTACCCTAAACAAAGACATAACTTTTCACTGCTAAGAATAGCGGAATGGCTACCCATTTACCGTCCCTGAAGACACCGTAAATATGCCAAAGTCATCGATCAGCATACGTTCCTTAACAACTCCATTGTACGCCATCAGACGATCTAATTCTTTCTGCGAACGACGACGCATCACCCAGTCCTTTTTCTGATGACTGTTTAACACGTAAGCAATCATCTTTAACTGTGGATGCCATGGCTGTCCAGTATAAACCAAATGACTGCTTGATTCGCAAATCGAAATTGCGCCTTTTACAGCCCTACTTGCCATTTCATTGTCACCAAAAAGTTCAAAAATACCTGAGATAATAACAATATTAGGCTCGAATTCCAGTTTGGAATAGGTAGCTGGATCAAAACAATCGTAATTGGTAAATCGTATCCCCTGCAATCCATTTCTACGGATAATCCTCTCTCCCACCTCAATATTGGACAACAGGAATTCATTAATCACGATTTCGGCTTCGGGATATTTCGCTTTGATATCAAATAAGTAATTGCCGGTGCCACCTGCAATATCCAATATCTTCACGGTCTTTCCAGCAGCTTTGACCTTCGCGATATTCTCTTCCAATAACTGTAATAAGTGCTGTTTTCGAATGCGAATTCCTTTCCATCCAATCGCCTCCAGATAACCTCGGTCGAGGATACGACCGAACCGATTTTTACCCTGCGATTCATTGCGATAGACGTAGTCCAGCGATATCCCCGAATCAAATCCAAACTGCAGGCCTAAATTCATTCCTTTACTTAAGGAACCTATTTTGCCCAATGCCCATTTCTGGACAGCATAGTTCAATTTTTCACCTGCAGGAAGTAATTTATGGTATAATTGTTCATACTCTTTCACCGAAAAATCATCGGGTTCGAGCGTCAGTTCAGGACTTTGTCGGGCATAGGCTTTGTCGATAAAATTTCGCAGATAGTGATAAACTTTCTGCCGATTTGTTTCAAATAGAATCCCGTGGTAGAAATTACGTAAAGTGATAAAAGTCTTCAACTTTGAAGCTATTGTCACAAAGAATTTTTTCTGCACCGAATTTTTGACCACATAATCTTTTTCAGCAGAAAGGACAATTACTGGGATATCAATCGCCGCTGCGTCTTCAACGATACGCTCGCCGGCTTTTAATAGATCAACCAACAAAGCGCCATTGATAGATTTGGAAATCAACGGATCAGCATCGTAAGCCTTCTGCTGATCGATATCGTGAGTCAACACCTTGGATTTGACGTAACTCTGGATAATCAGATCTTTTTTTAGCTTTGTTCCCAAAGCAATCATCCGATTGGCTAGGGGCACATATAATTTAATTTCAAATGCAGGTGCCAACAATGCAATACCTGCGACTTTAGGCGCAAAATCGTGTACCCACGCACTGACAACAACCCCCGCAATACTATTGGCGATAACGAAGATGTCTTTCGAATCAACCAAATATTCACGGCCTATATAATGAAAGAAACTATCCAAATCACGCACATAATCCATAAAGATCGGTGAAACTGGTTCTTTCGTATAACCATGTCCGCGCAAATCAAATGCAAAGATGGAGTGATCGGCAAACTGTGGATCCGTAGCCATCTCCTGCAGACGTTCCGAATGCTCATGCCCCCGGTGCAGTACGACCAATGCCCGCTGTCCGGCCTGATAATTCCAAACGCGATATAATAACTCTCCTTGATCAAAACTCTTGAAGTAACCTGATTTCATGTATAATTTTTACGTACTAATATCAAATAGTATATTTCATAACAAAGATCATGCAAAGGACCGTCTAGCTATTTCTCTCGACCAGCACCTCCATCAACTCAAGTGCATGTCTATGCAATACAAAATGCTTATTATGAGATTTAACCCGATCTATAGCATCCGTTAAATCTAAAGATAATATTTTTTGTGACAATAGAACAGCAAAAATCATACTCCTGCTGTAACCCATTGTACAATGTATAATCATATTTTCACCTCGCTTCAATTGTTGATAACTGATTACGAGCGCTGCCAATATCCTTTCGGCATCCGACAATTTAATTGCTGCTATATCCAACAATGGAAACGAATGATAGTTTTTCTCTAAATGTAGAATAGGTATTTCTTCCAATTCAGCAGCCAGATCAAAAACAACCAGATGCTTATTCAGACCAAGCACACGGAGATCTCCTGCAGTCATCCTCGGCCCCACATAACAACCTGGTAAAATTTCAAATAAAGGCGGATTATTGCTGCGTCTGACAAAACGCCACAGTAACCAATATATGCATTGATATGGACAATAAAACCATTTTTTAAATCTAGGTATCCAACCTTTTTCATTTTTTAAAAACCTTGGATTATTGATAACATAATTCCTTCCTACCGCAATGCAGACCAGGGATGGCCAACACAGAAGATATAATCCAAAAGCATGAGCTCCGCCCCACAATGCCAGTAACAATAAACTCCAGCCAATGGCATAGTAAACGTTACCAATTCTTTGGTTTCTACGACAAATCTCCGTTTCGAGGTCTAATTTCGTCTTTTCGTATAAATTTGCCTTTTCGGTACCAGCCAAAAAGGGAAAATTCCCAGCCTTTAACATAGATAATGCACTGTCATGAAGCAGTCCCGATGGAGATGGGAATAGAACGAATCCCATATGAACCAAAATCAATGCGGTCAGCACATCCACCAGATGGTGCTGATAAACGGTGAGTGTAGCAATGCCCATGAGTAGTAGCCAAATTCCCACTACCCAGCGTTTCCAGCCTTTTAGCTGCTTACCGAGCACCGACCAAAACAGACATGCATAGGCCACATGCAACGAAGGTGCTTGATTAAATGGGGAATCGTACTTCCCTAAAAAGGCGAAGAAAAATTCAAAAACTGAATGCTCAACGCTAGGCCTATCAAAAGAAAATCGCAAGGGAAAAATAAAAAAACAACAAATAGAGAAGATGGTAATGAAACTGAAACGCTTCGTATAGACCCAAAGCTCTTCTCGACTTCGACAACAGAAAGGAACCACAGCGAAGAACAAACCACTGCTCATGTAGGGGATAATCATCCAAGAAACGAACGGCATAAAGTGTTCAAAAGGAAACACAAACGAAGATACAGTAGTCTGATTTGCAGCATGGACCGCAGCAGCAGAATAAGTCACCTGGAAAAATAGCGCACAATAAAGGAAAACAGCAAATTGCAGTCCCCCATTTTTCAGTCGTTTTTCATCCATTTGGCCTTCCTCGACATAATTTTATTCAATACGATATTTGGAAGTAGTCCCAGCGATGCCATTAACCACTTCATACGCTTCGGAAACACTACTTGCTTCTTCTTCTGTTCGATAGCTGCCATTATACGCTGTGCCGCATCGCCTACGGGGATTAAAAATGGCTTTTTAGACAAATCTTGCTTATTGAGCGCTCTCAGTTTATCCGTATCAACATAGCCCGGGGCGATAACAGTAACCGCAATTCCATACGGCTGGAGTGCCCTCCGATATGCATCAGCCACTTGGATTGCAGCACGCTTGGTCTTACTATATAGGCTTGAATTGGGAAAATGAAGCGTTCCCGATACCGATGCGACGATTGCAATCTGTCCTTCCGACTGACCCTGCATAACCATTCTTGCCGCTTCGAAACAATTTATCGTACCCATCATATTCACCTGTAGCATGGCAACCGCCTCCTGATAACTTATCTGTTGAGCAACGTCATCTGCGTAACTCCCGGTACAATTGATAAAGAGGTCCAAAGATGAATGTGCACAAAATGTGCTGACCGCATCCTGCAGACTGTTTGATTGACATACGTCTACTTCAAAACTTTTAAGGCTATGCGTCCAGGAATATGCTGACATTTTCGGCAGATCACGTCCACATACCGCTACCTCTGCTCCTTGATCAAGATAACGCTTGGCCAAAGCAAGGCCTATTCCACTTGTACCACCGGCAATAAATACTTTCATCCAATTACTTCTTAAACGAATTTAAAGTCACCTGATAACCATAACTCCATTGCGCTTCCATCGCTTCAGCAAATTCTTCCAGATCTCTCGGGAAAGAAAGCGTAACTTCAAATTTACGCCAATCAATTCCTTTTTTACAGTATTTCCCAGCTAATTGTTTCGCGGCATCCTGTGTATCTATCCAATGTGCATACGGAAAATGTTGTTCCAAATCTGCTAACCGTTTATTTCCACTAAAGCCCAATACTGCCCGTACCAACGCTTCTTCTTGTGGTTTGTAAGGTTGTTTTCGCTCACATATAATGTTTTCAGCAAGCACATTTGCTAGCTCCATTGGAACGAGATCAATTGCTCCACCAGCGTAATGAGTATTATTGGAACATACAGGTTCAATATAAAACATATCGGACATTGAAATACGGGCCGCCTGTAGCACAGAAAATTCAGCGCTCAAACGAACTTCTTCAGCCACTGCACTGTGCACATAATTCTCATCCGCAATGCCTATTGCCTCAACAGGCACATTGGCCAATACATCCTTAGTTCCCATCAGCATTTTTTGATAGAGTTTCCGATCTCCACGCCGCTGCCCTACTTCAGACGGGCTGAACAGCATTTTAGCGCCGACCACCAGTGCCGGTATTGCTGCCGAGAATGGTCTATCCAAGGTAGGCAATAGTAAGGAAAGATCCTGTTCCATATCTACGAGATAGCGACTAAAGACATCCTCGATAAAGGGCGCCCGTTTTTTGTTCAGCTGTTTTTTCAAAACATACACGCCCAGCTTCCCCAAACGACGCTGTTCAGTGAGCCGATGATGCAAGAAAAATCGATAAAGTTCTTCAGATTGTAGATAGCACTTGCGGGCTTCATGTGTAGCAAAGGCCTGTATAACAGCGACTGCCATTGAACCTCCGCAGCTCGCTATAAGCAGATCTGGTTTTAAGCCCAGCTCATCTAACGCAGCGTACATGCCCAGATATAGACTGAACCGCGTTCCACCCCCTGAAAATAAAACAGCACGTTGATAAGCCATCACATTGAAATTTTAATTAACCTTCTCTCTACTACATTCATCCAATCCTATTAGATTCCCAACAACAGGATAATCAAAGCATAAAACAGTGGTGCATTGAAGATCAGACTATCGATACGGTCCAATAAGCCACCATGCCCGGGAATCAATGATCCAGTATCTTTCACTCCTGCCTTTCTTTTCAGATAGGAAAAAAGAACATCTCCCCAGAATCCCAAAATACCGAAGAACAAACCGAACAACGAAAAGTATAGAAAATTCTGAAAAGGCAGTAGGAAATACCCCAATAAATTACTCAGTATAATTGTTAAGCCGATACCGCCCACACATCCAGCAATTGTCTTATTTGGGCTAATACGCGGAACGATTTTACGTTTGCCGAAAAACTTGCCCATCAGGTATTGAAAGACGTCATTCAGCTCCGTTAGCACAACAATGTAACCAATTAATTTTAATCCCACCATTACGTTGTTATCCATTTTTATGGATCGGATAAAAGCTAAATGGCTAAAGGCAAGCAAACAAGCTACTGCTCCAAAAAACAGTCCAAATACGGCTCCCTTCTTAACCTTTAAACCATAGTTGAAAAATAAAGCAGTCCCCAAACACATGAAGCTGGCCAACACTAAATATTCTTGATAGGAACAAAAGTAAAGGAGCAACGCTTGCAACATTGCCATGGAAAGAAATACGAATGGATTCGCCTTCCATTCAGGGATAAACATACGCGCAAACTCGCACATCCCTTGAAAGGTTATCCAGGCAACAAACAAAGGTGATAATGTTGGTGGGACGAAGGCAACCGCCAGCACCAAGACAATGTATCCCCAACTTCTAACGCGAACAGGAACATCTGCGAATTTGCCATTGGCATCAGCCATGCGCCAAAGCCTTTCTCAATCGAGTTACCGAACTCAAAAGTAAGAGTAAGCACAAAACGCCAAAAATATAGCCCGAAATAGCAACGATAGAAATATGCAATAATGCTAAAATTCCATATACGCCCAACAGCAAAGCACGATCACTTTTGCCCATCGGCCCATCGTAACGACGATCATTGGCAATTACCTTCCCTATCAATCCACAAAATTCATTCACAACACTCAAGACAATAAAAGCGACGATTGGATACACGCTTTCCGGATGAAACTTCAACAAAGGAAAAAATAGCACGACATCCGAAACAATATCTCCGACTTCGTTCAAAACCTCTCCGGTCTTGCTGGTCTGATTAAAAAGCCTCGCCATCATACCATCTAAGGCATTCAAGGCCATGCGTATTAACAATCCGATTGGCAGGACCAAAAAGAAAATCGGGAAACGATCAGCATACCAAAAAAACAAAGCAATGATCAACGAGAATACGATCGATCCAATTGTAATTTGATTGGCCGTTATCTTCCTGTGATGCAAAAAATTCAAGATCGGCATCAGCAACTGCTGAAATTTTGGTTTCAATTTATAAACAGAAATCATATAGCGTTAGCTGTAACTTATTTTTTATTTTTTTTAAAAAAAGTTTGCATAGTGTAATAAATACACTATATTTGTGTCATCATAATTTAGGTTTATAATTGGTTATTTAAGGTTTTCATTCTCCCCGTTTGGAAACCTTTTTTTTGCCCTAAATTACGGATTACCATCTTCCGCCTGCACCACCGCCACCAGAAGATCCGCCACCAAAACTACCACCACCGCCACTACTACTCGATCCTCCGCCAGAGCTACTCGATGTTGAGCGCACTTTAACTGGAGTTGAATGTTCACCATGGGATACCCGATGGCCACAGTTCTTGCATAAGTCAAAGCGTTCTTCCAATCCCTGCGAACTATACGTTGCTGCACGTATCGTCTTGGTACGCCCGGTCTCAAAAGTTCTGTAATGACATGCAGGACAATCACTGAACCCAACATTTTCATCCCAGGGAACCAGCTTTGTTTCATTGGTCGTCTGATCTATCCATATTTCGTACGAACGGCTACCGATTTTTTCCTCCAAAAGCTGCCCCTTATCCAGGTATGCACTTTCTCGGGTAGACACATCATCCTTATTCATGCGCAACCAACGTCCAGATTGATCTGGAGGGGCCAATCGAAGTTGATTCTTCCGAATGCGTTTATTTAATCCAATGAGATCAAATAGCGCCAATGGACTAAGCAATAGCGGAATTAAGCCCCAAACACGAAATTTGCGCAAAGCTTTTTGTATATTTTCTTCGTCCTGATAAGAATTGACAATCTGCGTACGACTTGCATTATACTTCATCGCCAAGGTAATACTACCAAAAACACCAATAAAATAAGGTAAATTTTTCCACTGATAGACCTCCTCAAAATTATTGAGGGCAAATGCACAGATAAACACCGAGATAAACATTACTATCCCCATACAGCCGCATCCGCTGACTAAAGGCGGGAAATATTTACTTTTTTTGGTCAACTTCCCTTTGATCGCTCGGGTCACCTCACCCAACCAGATATAACAGATTGCAAACAAACCTAAAACCAACAGTGAATTTCGCAGGATTGGACTTTTAAAGCTCCAGACAGGTGTTGCCTCTGGCATTAAGCGTTCCAGCTCGGCTTTACTATCCGGTGAGGTGAGAATGGTCTTTATAAATTCTGAAGCCTCCATAACACCCCGGTCGTAATCCTCATTCCTAAAATTAGGTACGAGATATTTTTCGCCAATGCGCTTTAAATAAGCGTCGGGCAAAATACTTTCCATACCATACCCAGTGATAAAACGGTATTCATGGCGGTCTTTAGCAATAAACAACAAAAGCCCATTGTTACTTTCCTTCTTACCGATCCCCCAGGCATTGAATAATTTTAAAGCAAATTCGAAATCACTGTCGCCAACGTAATCGTTCACAACAACGATGGCAAATTCACTTTTTGTAGTAGCCTCAATCTGCGTTGATAAACCATCTAATTCCGCCACTGTACCCGAAGATAGAATCCCATCGGGATTGGACACAAAATAATCCTGCCCCTTTATTTTTGGACTGGGCAAATTGTCTACTGTATAAGCAATTGATTGTCCAAAAGACGGTAACCCAGATAGGCAGCTTACCAACAGGATTGAGCAAAGTATATAAAATCGGTGTAATCTCCACATAATTTTAGAACAACAAAAATTTGGTTCATTGTCACGATATTAAGAAAAAAAAATCAAACAAAGGTTTCCGTCAAAAAAAAGCCCATAATCAACCGATTATTGGCCTGTATAATTCAATATTCGTTTGAGCTATTACTATACATCCTTACGATTACTTCATATCATCACTTTGTTGAGCTACCGTGACAGTACACGATCGTGTTTATGTTGTTTATAAAAAAGCAATGCTTAGAAAGCCAAGAGTATTAACTAAAGATGTATGACAATAGGAAACTTTCCCATTCGCTGTCAATGACCAAGCCAATGTAAAATCAAGACGCCAATCAATCCAACAACAGAAACGAGCGTTTCCATCACCGTCCATGAGCGAAACGTATCCTTCATGCTCACTCCAAAATAAGATTTAAACATCCAAAACCCAGGATCGTTGACGTGTGAGAACATAAGACTACCCGCTCCCGTCGCTAGCACCATTAATTCAGGAGTAACCTTTCCTGCCTGCACAATGGGAAGCATAATGCCCGCTGCCGTGAGCCCAGCAACACTAGCCGAACCGATAACTAGGCGAATGATACCGGCTATTAACCATGCAAGTACAAGAGGCGACAAGCTCAGGTCTGCGGTTATGTCAGCGATGTAGTTCGCTACACCACTGTCTACCAAAATTTGCTTAAAGGCGCCTGATGCCGCAATGATAAAAAGGATCATCATTATCCCGCGGATTGCTTCCTCCACACTTTCTGATTGCTCCCGCAAACTTTTACCTTGGCGGATACCCATTGTGTACATCGCCATTAGCGATGCAATCATTAAAGCCACAACCGGGTCACCCAAGAAACGTAGTGCCTTCAGCCAAGAGGAGCCTTCTGGAAATATTAGATGTGAAAATGAACCAAAAGCAATTAAAATTATTGGAAAAAGCCCCGTAAATATGCTAATTGCAAATCCGGGAAGCTCTTTCCTATCCGCTTGATTGTGTTCAGGAAAAAACTCGGTCGGTGGGTTGGTCGGAATATGCTTAAGCATCCTTCCAAAGAGCGGTCCACCGATAATGATGGCAGGAATTGCCACAATAATCCCATAGACCATTGTTAAACCGATATCCGCTTTGTAGGTAAGCGCTATGGCCGTAGCTCCCGGATGTGGTGGCAAATAACCATGTGTCACGGACAGCGCTGCCAGCAACGGAATGGCTATGTAAAGCAAAGGCATTTTATTGGAAACACATACCATGAAAACGAATGGTACTAAGACGATAAAACCGACATTGTAAAATAAGGGAATTCCTACTAAAAAGCCCGTGAGAACCATTGCCCAAGGTAAGTTCTTTTTACCAAATACAGCCGTTAGTACCGTTGTAATCTTTTCTGCAGCACCACCCTCCGCCATCAATTTTCCCAGTAAAGACCCGAAAGCCAACAATAGTGCCAACTGGCCCATAGTGGTACTCACTCCGTTTTCAACAGATTTAAGGATGTCGACGGCACTCATATTCATAGCAAAACCGACCGCAACAGAGGTTATCAGTAATGAAAAGATCGTGTTTAACCTGACGACGGTAACTAAAAGAAGTAGTAAAGCTACTCCCAAAATAACGATGATTAGAGGCATAATAATTTATATTTAGTTAAAACTCACCTTCCAATATATGGTACAGGCGTTCAAATTTCCGGAAGTTTTTAATATATACAGCGTGATTCTCCGCACTCGGTTTATAATAATGCTCGGTCTCTTGCGCTCCTTCCGCTTGTTTGTTTTTTATAGTAGGCTCACATCCCTGAATACCCAAGGCTTCCAAGCCTATCAATGCTGCTCCCCATGCAGAGCTTTCTACTGTATTTTTGGTGAATACAGGTTTATTGAAAATGTCTGCAAGCATCTGCACGAACAACGATGACCGCGCCAAGCCGCCGCTTGCAAAGATCGTATGAATGGGACCGGTGTTCTCCTCTAACGCGATTCCTACACTGTAAATTGCAAACAACATCCCTTCCATCATGGCACGTGCAAAGTGCGCCCTGCCATGATGCAACTGTATTCCAAAATAAACACCTTTAGCATTGGAATTCCAATGTGGTGCCCGTTCACCAGTTAAATAGGGCAAGAATATCAAGCCCTCTGCCCCCGGAACGACGGAGCCGATCAAAGCATCTAACGACGCCGAAAGATCTCCATCTGCTTCCATTTGGGTATATTCGTTCAAAAAGTTGTCTCGAAACCAGTTTCGTAATACACCGCCATTATTAACCGCACCACCAATTATATATTCATTTGATCTCAGTAGGTAGGTAAATAGTCTTTGTTTTTTTTCTTGATTTGCCTGCGAGCTTGCTACGCGAATAGCTCCACTGGTACCTACAGTTACCGAAGCCACTCCAGGACGTATAGCTCCTACTCCGAGATTAGCCAAACAACCATCGCTACCACCTATAACAAAAGGGGTATCTTCAGGGATATGCATCATGGCCGCAATTTCTCGGCTAGGCATATTTAAAATATAATTGACCGGAACTGGAGATGCTAGCTGTTCTTCCGATATGCCCGCCAAGCTTAACGCCTGATCAGACCATCTTAGGTGATGTATGTCGAAAAGCCCTGTTGCAGATGCAATGGAATGATCGACCACATACACGCCAAAGAGCCGGTAAAAAAGAAATTCTTTGATACCGATAAACTTGTACGATTGAGCAAATAATTTTTGATCATTGGCCCCTATCCACATTAATTTGCAAAGCAAAGACATGGGATGTATTGGTGTGCCCGTCTGCTGATAAAGCAACCTGCCCGCCTCACTTGCCTCCAAGGCAACCGCAATATGCTCACTTCTGCGATCTGCCCATATAATGCAATTGCTAAGTGGCTGTCCTGCCGAGTCAACAGCGATCAGTCCGTGCATAGCACTGCTCACCGAAATACATACAGGTTTCGGTATCTCCCCACTAGATTGCCTTAAGCTAATCATGACATGCATAATAGAATCAATACATGCGCCATAAACAATCTCCGGATCTTGCTCATACCACCCTTCCAACGGGTTTATTATAGGATAAGGTATACTATGCTGGGATAAGATGTTACCCGCGTGGTCAAATGCAACAGCTTTCGCAGATGATGTCCCAATGTCTAATCCAATGATCATAAATAAAATTGATGTTTAGGAAAGTTCAATATACGGAATATCTGTTAGCTTACAACAAAAGGCTCAATACCAGCAAAGTAATTGGAGCGAGAAAATCGCCGCATACCGATCTGCTGATAATTGTCTTTCGTAGTATCAACATAAATGGTAAATTTCAACTTAGAAAAATGGTATTAAACGATGAGTATAGACAAAAAGAATAACTACGATTTTGGAATAGTTGGACTCGGCGTAATGGTATTGATCGGGAAGGTGTCTTTCACACACTTTGGGATTAAGGAAAAAAAGCTTGAAGGCTCGATTAATATTCTTTTAAAACATAAAAAGCGGCTTTTATATCAAAAAGCCGCTTTTTATAACTGAGCCCCTATCGGGTTTTACACGACGTTTATCTAGATGCTAACGTTCAATATCTTTCAAGCTACTCATCTTCTTGTATTCCAAGAAACCTTTAATATCTTCAAAATGCTCCCGTACACGTTTATTTCCGAATTCAAAGACTTTCTCTGCCAAACCATCCAAAAAGTCACGGTCGTGCGAAACAAGGATCAATGTACCATCGAAATCTTTTAAAGCATCTTTGATAATGTCCTTTGTCTTCATATCCAAATGGTTTGTGGGCTCATCAAGAATCAATACATTGACCGGTTCCAACAACAATTTTATCATCGCCAAACGCGTTCTCTCCCCTCCAGATAATACTTTCACCTTTTTAGTTGTATCATCGCCGCTAAACATGAAAGCCCCCAAAAGATCTTTCATTTTAACACGTACATCGCCTACTGCGATTTGATCAATGGTATCAAAAACAGTCATTTCACCATCAAGTAAGGCTGCCTGATTCTGTGCGAAATAGCCAATTTTTGCATTGTGGCCAACTTTTAACGTACCTTCGAAATCGATCTCACCCATAATTGCTTTGATCATGGTAGATTTACCCTCACCGTTCTTTCCGACAAAAGCAACCTTTTCACCACGTTCGATAACCATATTTGCTTTTTGAAACACAACATGTTCATCATAAGCTTTGGTTAGATCCTCAACAATAACAGGATATTGACCCGAACGCGGAGATGGTGGGAACTTAAGACGCAATGCGGAAGTATCCACTTCGTCAATCTCGATGATTTCCAATTTCTCCAACATCTTTACACGTGATTGTACCTGCAATGTTTTAGAATAGGTTCCTCTGAAACGATCAATAAACTCCTGATTGTCCGCAATAAAGCGTTGTTGCTCTTCATATGCTTTTAGCTGATGCTGGCGACGCTCCTGACGTAATTCCAGGTAATGACTATACTTGGCACGATAATCATAAATCCGTCCCATCGTCACCTCAATGGTCCTATTGGTGATATTGTCGACAAATGCCCTATCGTGCGAAATAACGATAACTGCTTTAGCCGAATTGACCAAGAAATCTTCCAGCCATTGAATACTCTCGATATCCATGTGGTTGGTTGGCTCATCCAATAAAATCAAATCCGGCTTCTTCAATAATATTTTAGCTAATTCGATACGCATCCGCCAACCACCCGAAAACTCAGAAGTCTGTCTTGTAAAATCAGAACGCTCAAAACCGAGTCCCTTCAAGACCTTTTCAACTTCTGCATCATAATTAACTTCCTCAATTGAATAGAACTTTTCGCTTAATTCGGATACACGTTCGATCAATTGCATATAATCATCAGACTCATAGTCTGTACGGATATTTAATTGCTCATTCAGGTTTTCCAACTCATCACGCATACCATAGACTTCTTCGAAAGCCTTTGACGTTTCCTCAAAAACAGTCACGTTATCCTCTGTTAGCAAATGTTGCGGTAAATAGGCTATAATGGCATCTTTCGGACCAGCAACATTACCTGTAGTAGGTTTACCCACTCCAGCGATAATTTTCAATAAAGTCGATTTACCGGCGCCATTTTTACCCATCAATGCGATCTTATCATTCTCATTGATGGAGAAGGATACATCTGAAAAAAGAGTTGTTCCCCCAAAGGAAACAGAAATATTATTTACGTCAATCACTGTATATACACTTAATTTTGGCACAAAGATAAGCGAATCAATCTTATAAATAGACAATGGTGCATTTTTGTGTATCTTTGCCCCATGCGTTTTGATATTATTACGGTCTTACCTGACCTCTTGGAAAGTCCATTTGCACACTCTATTTTGCAACGAGCAAAGAACAAAGGCTTGGCTGAAATATATGTCCATAATTTAAGAGACTATTCAACAAATAAACACAAAAGTGTCGATGATTATCCGTACGGGGGCGGATCGGGCATGGTCCTTCAAATAGAACCCTTTGCCAAGTGTATTGAGGAATTGCAGTCTGAACGGGAATACGATGAGATCATTTACATGACTCCCGATGGTGAAACATTCAATCAGGATATTGCGAACGGATTATCGACAAAAGGAAATATGATGATTCTCTGTGGGCATTACAAGGGAATAGATCAACGTATCCGTGATATTTATGTAACAAAGGAGATATCTGTAGGTGATTATGTATTGTCTGGAGGTGAACTTCCAGCGGCGATTGTTACAGATGCTGTGATCCGTCTGATTCCCGGAGTTTTGTCGGATGAAACATCCGCGCTTTCAGATTCTTTTCAGGATGGATTACTTGATGCACCTATCTATACACGCCCTGCAGACTGGAAAGGCCACAAAGTGCCTGATATTCTCCTTAGTGGTCATGAGGCAAAAATCGCTGCATGGAAAGATGAACAACAGTTAAAAAGAACACAAGAAAGACGTCCTGATTTATTAAATGATTAAGAAATAAGGTGAATTTTTGTTTTTTTGTCACAAAAAGTTTGCTTATTTATTTTTTTTTATAAATTTGTGTAATAATGACACGAAGATATACAAATACAAATTGGTGGTGGCCTGAAGCAATAAGCATCGGGAACTAATTGGTATTGTCATAATATTTCATAATCAACCAAAACCATTTATGGAAATTCCAACCCCGATGCTGACCAGTATCGGGGTTTTTTTATACATAATTTACAAAAAGAAGATAAGACACAAAAAATGAAGTATACATTCAAAACACAAACCAGAAAGTTGCTTGCGGATACAACTACCCCCGTGAGCATCTATCTTCGTCTAAGAGATATCTTTCCAAACTCCTTGTTACTGGAAAGCTCCGACTACCATAGTCGCGACAACAACATAAGTTATATCTGTTGTCAACCAATAGCTGGAATCCAGCTCGATGAGGAAGAGCTGACGCTCACTTATCCGGGTAGAGAACGTATCGCAAAAAGTGCACACGAAATCGAATTACGTCAAGAAGTTTCCGATTTTAGAAATTCGTTCGAAGATCATACAATTGCTGAACTTAACTTGATCTCCAATGGCCTATTTGGTTACTTCACCTTCGATTGTATTGAACACTTTGAGGACATCAAACTCACAACAACGGTAGATCCAGCACGGAAAATACCGTTTATGCAATATCATGTTTACAAATATGTCATTGCCATCGACCACTTCCGTAATCAACTCTATATTTTTGAACATCTGCTGGACGACGAAGAATCAGAACTTGAAAGAATGCAGTTCCTTATTCAGAACAAAAACTTCCCTGAATATACCTTCAAACTAGCTGGTGAGGAAAGCTCCAATCGTACCGATGAAGAACACCGTCAGCTGGTCAAGAAGATGAAAGAGCATATCCAACGTGGCGATGTATTCCAGATTGTTCCATCCAGAGGCTTTAAGACACCATTCTCTGGTGATGAATTCAATGTCTATCGTGCACTCCGCTCCATCAACCCATCACCTTATCTTTTCTATTTTGACTACGGTGACTTTAAACTTTTCGGATCTTCGCCTGAGGCTCAACTGCGTATTCACGGAAAACAAGCGACGATTTTCCCTATTGCAGGAACATTTAAACGGACAGGCAACATGGAAGAAGATCAAAAAATAGCCACCAAACTCAAAGAAGATCCAAAAGAGACTTCAGAACATGTTATGCTCGTAGATCTTGCCCGCAATGACTTAAGTAGACATTGTACCCAAGTTAAAGTTGAGTCCTACATGGAACCACAATATTACTCCCATATTATCCACTTGGTCTCTAAAGTAACGGGCACATTAAAAGATAATATCAATCCATTTGACATCGTAGGCGATACGTATCCAGCGGGTACACTTTCAGGTGCTCCAAAACATATGGCGTTGACACTGATTGATCGTTACGAAGGATTACAACGCTCATTTTATTCTGGTGCAATTGGATTCATGGGTTTTAACGGCGACTTTAATCATGCCATTATGATTCGTTCCTTCCTAAGTAAACAAAACACCCTACACTATCAGGCCGGCGGTGGTATTGTACTAGATTCAGATCCTGAAATGGAGCTACAAGAAGTAAATAACAAAATTGCTGCTCTACGAAAAGCATTACAATTAGCAGAAACATTATGATCAGACCATTGGAATACTGTGTCAACAAGCAACATATCCATGATTCGGTAGACACTATTGACAACCGCATCGTTGAGCTATTGGCATTACGAAAAACCTATATCGGTAAAGGTAAGGCCTTCAAGGATGAGCAAAACGAAGAGCAGCATATTATTCGGAACCTGGGCAGTAATTATGGAGTGCTGGCAAAAAGATTTAATTTGCCAACCGAATTTATTCAATCTATATTTCAGGAAATTGAAAATTATATTAATCAAGATTTTATAGTAAAAGGTTATGAGCAACAATAAAATAGTCGTTATAGACAACTACGATTCGTTCACTTACAACTTGGTCCATTTGTTACAGGAATTAGATCAAGAGTATGTTGTATGGAGAAATGATAAATTCAAACTGGAAGATATTGATGCTTTCGATAAAATACTTCTTTCGCCCGGACCAGGCATTCCGGAAGAAGCTGGATTATTGCTTGATGTTATCCGTACCTACGCTCCACATAAAAGTATATTGGGCATTTGTTTGGGCCAACAGGCGATCGCAGAGGTTTTTGGTGGTACGCTATTCAATATGGAAAAACCTTTGCATGGCGTAGCAACAAATATTACCGTTGTTGATGAGTCAGAAAAATTGTTTCGCGACTTCCCAAAAGATTCCAAAATAGGACGCTATCATTCTTGGGCCGTAAACAAAGACACCTTACCGGCTAGCCTCAAGGTAACGGCGATCGACGAGAATGGCATCATTATGGCCTTAACCCATACTGAATACGATGTAAGGGGAATGCAGTTCCACCCAGAGTCGGTATTGACCACAAATGGTAAGAAAATAATTGAAAACTGGTTGGGAATCTAACATCTAGAAAAATGACTATACTTGATAAAATCATTGAACGAAAAAAAATAGAAGTAGAACAAGCAAAAGCTTTAGTTCCTTTGGAGGAATTATTAAACTATCCCTATTTCAATGTGGCTTGTCTATCGTTGAGAGAATCTATTCTTGATCCTGAAAAAACAGGAATTATAGCTGAATACAAAAGAGCATCGCCATCAAAAGGAGACATCAATAGCACTTCAGCAGTGGAAGATGTTGTAAAGGCATACGAGGAGGCAGGTGCTTCAGCGGTGTCTGTTCTGACGGATGGGGAATTTTTCAAAGGCAATTTAGAAGATCTATCGAAAGCACGTAAGGCTATTAGCATTCCTATCTTAAGAAAAGAATTCATCGTCGATAAGTATCAGATCGCCGAAGCAAAAGCGTATGGCGCAGACATCATTCTTTTAATTGCAGCATGTCTGAAAAAGGAGGAAGTTCAGGAATTTGCAGCCTATGCACATCAATTGGGTTTAAATGTCTTACTTGAGGTGCATAACGAACAGGAACTGTTGGATAATCTTTTTGATGACATTGACGCAATCGGTGTTAATAATAGAAATCTGAAAGATTTTTCAGTCGACATTCAGCATTCCTATGATCTCCTAGACAAAATACCAACAGAATATATTAAAGTATCTGAGAGCGGCATAGCTGATCCTTCGACAATTAAAGCCTTAAAAAAAGCTGGATTCCAAGGTTTTCTAATTGGTGAAAATTTCATGAAGACAGCCGATCCTGGACAAGCCATCAAAGACTTTGTAAAAGAAATATAGGGAAATCGAACCCTGACAGCAGGACGGCTATCCTCTCCTTTAATTATCGATTTGGCGGGCTTAGCGATTTGAACAGTCAACGTTCGACAGGGTCTGAAGAGATCAAAAATAGGCTTTAAACTCGTGACAGTGAGTTAACTTTATACTAATGCCAAATTTTGTACCTTTGTAAAAAATTATCGAAGATGTCGGTCAAGATTGGTGAAAATATTGATTTGGGTAAATTCCCTTTGTTATTAGCTCCGATGGAGGATGTAAGTGATCCTCCGTTTCGCTATGTGTGCAAACAGAATGGTGTTGATTTAATGTATACTGAATTTATTTCTTCGGAAGGGTTAATTCGGGATGCTGCAAAGTCAATTCAAAAATTGGATATTTTTGAGTATGAACGTCCTATTGGCATTCAGATCTTCGGTGGAGATATTGAAAGTATGCGTCAATCTGCTGAAATCTGCACAAAAGCAGGACCTAATTTAATCGACATCAATTACGGCTGCCCAGTTAAAAAAGTAGTCTGTAAAGGAGCTGGTTCATCCCTGCTACAGGACATCGATAAAATGGTTGCAATGACAAAAGCTGTCGTTGAGGCTACGGATTTACCCGTAACGGTGAAAACACGTCTTGGTTGGGATGACAACACAAAAAATGTATACGAAGTTGCTGAAAGACTACAAGATGTGGGGATCAAAGCACTGGCTATTCATGGACGTACGCGCGCACAATTGTATAAGGGTCAGGCGGACTGGTCCATGATTCGGGATATCAAACGTAATCCGCGTATCAAAATCCCAATTTTTGGCAATGGCGATGTAGACTCTGTCGAAAAAGCTGCGGCATGGCGCCAGGAGTTTGAAGTGGATGGCATTATGATTGGCCGTGCAGCAATCGGATACCCTTGGATCTTTAGAGAAATCAAACATTTTTTCAATACTGGCGAACGTTTAGAAGGACCTACCATTGCTGAACGTGTCGAGGTTTGCCGAACACATCTCAACAAATCCATCGAATGGAAAGGTGACAAATTGGGTATTTTTGAAATGCGTAGGCATTATGCGAATTACTTCAAAGGAATCCCCAACTTTAAAGAACACCGCATGAAATTAGTCAGCTTACAAAGCCAGGCAGAGATTCTTGAGGTACTTTATGAAATTGAACACAATTTCTCCGCAGAAATGGTATAATACTGAAGTCTACAATTTATAAAGAAAAAGGTCGTGCTAAGTTAACATTAGCACGACCTTTTTTCTTTTAAGCATCTTTCTTGATAAATCGCTTGAGCTGATTTCGTTCCATCAAAAATACACCTCCCAGGTAAGCGATTAAAAGTCCATTACCAATAAAAACATTATGATGAAATACAAAGTAAGAAAGGTAGGAGAAACATATTCCCGCAAATATATACATCAGGATCTTTCCCAATTTATAAGGTATAGGGTAATGTTTTTGCCCCCATACATAAGATAGCACAACCATAGCAAAGTAGGCTAAAAACGTGACTATTGATGCTCCCACATAGCTGTATCTCGGAATCAGATAATAATTTGCCACGATGGTTATTCCTGCGCCTACCAATGAAATATACAAAGCGTACCGCGTTTGATCAGAAAGCTTATACCATACCGAAAGATTCATATAAATCCCCAGCAGCACATAATTGAACAGCAACAAAGGAACAATGAAAAGTCCAGACCAATATAAGTCACGTGTTTCCACATTTCCTTTAATAAAATACTTCAGCCAGTCAATATTCGCTGTAATCCCCAACATAACTAACATCATGGCAATGACGAAATATTCCATAATTAACGCATAGGTCTTTTTCGCATTTGCATTTTTTGCATAAGAAAAGAAAAATGGCTCTGCCCCCAATCGAAAAGCCTGAACAAAAATACTCAGAAACATCGCCAATTTTCCAACGGCTCCATAGATCCCCAAATCGCGATCACCAATATCCTTAGGCAGGTAGATTGGCAATACAATTTTATCTAAATTTTCGTTGATGATATAAGAAATATTGGCTATTAAAATCGGAAAGCTATAGGATAGCATCTTTAAGATTAGCTGCTTTTCGGGTTTAAAATAAAAACCTCTCATTTCAGGCAGAAGAAATAGAAAGGTCGCTGCACTTGCCACAATATTGGAAATAAATACATAACCTATCCATTCATTTCTGTACCAACCGGAACACCAAGAGCCCAATGCACCTCCATCTTTTATCAAATAGGGAACCAGAGCAATAAAGAATAGGTTAAGAACAACCATAATACCGATATTGGCCAATTTAATAGCACCAAATCGGATAGGTCTTCCCTCCGATCTCAATTTCGCAAAAGGAACAATAGCTAAAGCATCCAATGCCAATATGAGGGCAAAATACTTCACATAGCTCTCGTAATCGGCATTGTAAGTTCCCTTATTCAACCAACCACCAATAGTGCCAGCAAAGACAATGGCCGTTATAAAAAATAATGTTGCCAGAGTGGCAATGACGATAAAACTATTATTGAAAACCTGCTTCTTATCCTTTTCTTCGACTTTTTGGAGAAACCTAAAAAAAGTAGTTTCCATACCAAATGCCAAAACGGCATTGATCATGGACGCCCAGGCGTACATATTGGTAAATATTCCGTAGGACGCAGGTGGATATTTGAGGACATAGAGTGGCGTCATAACGAAATACAGCATACGTGCTATAATCGTACTCAGGCCATAAATCATGGTCTGTCCAGCGAATTTTTTAAGTACTGACAAGGTGAAAAGACTTAAGATTGAACTCTTTTAACTACTTCAAAATTGGAAAAGCCCTTCATTTCGCCTTCCTTTACTTCAACACTTTCAACAATTGCACCCTCGGGCCCTTCTTGGCAGAACTCCAACAGTGAATCTAGTGCAAACTCGTCGCCCTCGCCCTCAATATAGACAGAACCATCTTTTAAATTGACAACAAAGCCCCTAACACCAACTTGATCTGCAACCGCCTTGGTTGTCAATCTAAAAAAGACTCCCTGTACTTTACCTCTTATTGAAATATTCAAATGTTTCATCTGTAACTTATTTTTTCTTCCATCGGTCAGATGGAACTTACCATGACTATAGTTCCGTTATTATAGTCATGGACGGTTCAATAAGAGCAAAAGTACAGAAGTTTTGGGGAATTAAATACTACGCTAAACGTTTTACCTTAACATCTTCATGTAGGCGCATGTGTTCCATACCTTGCAACAATACAATCCCAGGCTTTTTACCCACTTCAAGTGAGCCAAATTCATCCTCAATGTTCAACGCGATCGCACCATTAATCGTAGCCCATTGAATAGTCTGCAAGAAATCGAGATCCTCAAAGTGCGCATGCAATACCTTTAGTTCCTCCAAAATGGATAATGTATCATTTGAAGCTAAACTGTCCGTTCCGATTACTAAACGCTGTCCGGCATTCATAAAATTCTGAACCTTTGGTAATGTTCCTTCAATATAAAGGTTGGCTTTTGGACAAAGACACCACATCACATCACGATCCATGCGCTCTACAAAATCCAGATCTTTAAGAGAAGTATAGGTATTATGAACCAACAATAATTTATTGGGATATGGCAAATAAGGAAGATAGGACTGAATCGAATTTCTTGCCTGCGCCTTAATCGCATCGGCGTTTTTTCCTATACTTTTATAAAAGTCCAGGAACTCCCCCATTTTATAACGAAACAGTTTATTCTCCTCTTCACTTTCTTGATTGTGGATACTGATAATATTTGTTTCCGGAACCATCTTCTTGAATTTTTTGAAAAGTACTTTCGAACAAGAATATGGCGCGTGTGGCGTAATGGATACATGCCCATTCCTAAACTCTTGAGTCAACGATTTAGCCTCTTTTAACTTAAAGTCAGCTTCGTCAGGTTCAATTCCGAGCACCTCCACAAACGTATGATATAAGATCTGAGAATCTTCCTTCAGTTTCGAGGAATTATCTGTGTTGGCATGATCTCCGACTGCAACAATACCATTTTCATACATCTCTCGATCGGCTTTTGCCATAGCGTCGTCTATTTTTTTCATCGACGCCGACCGCGTTGTCATCACCTTACTAAGAAAACTCGGAAGTCCCGTACCTTTAGGGACAATACCTTTCATATGCGACAATTCAATGTGGCAATGTGCATTGATAAAACCTGGAATTATCACTCCTTCATATCTCTCAACCTTCGTTTTGTCTGAAGGTGTAAATGAAGTTGGGTCATAGATACCTTGAATTACCCCCTCCTCATCTACCGAAACAATACCATCTTTTATTGGCATTGAAGTAATCGGCAGAATATAATTAGCGCTTAAATATTTTAACATTTTATCTCCTCACTATCAATTTAGTAACTAAAAATTTTTGACCTGTATGAATACATACCTCTAGTAGAAAAATTCATGCCAAGGTACCTAAAAAGAACAATAAATACCAAAAACAACAATTTGCACAAATTTTTAACCAAAAAGAAATAAAGCCGTAAATCCACTCTTTTGTATTTGTCATAAATTACTTCTTTATACTTCATTTCAATTTTAAATTTATATATTCGCAGCATCGAATAGGGGTGCCTTGTTTTGTCAGGAACACAAATAAAGGCTGAGATTATACCCAACAGATTAAATTCTGTACACCTGATCCAGATAATGCTGGCGTAGGGAGAGGTTAGTTAAATAGTGCGTTCATAGTAACCCCTTGCTATGATTTGTTTAACTCAAACAAAATACATTACCATGATCAAATTTTTGATTTGTAGCTCCTTAGCTACTATTTCAAGTCAAATTGCCATTGCGCAACAAAATCTGACAATTAAAGCTGTAGACAATACCAATCAGACTCCCTTACAGTACGTTTCCATATCCATCGATGGACAAGCATCCTTCGCTGGCCAATCGGACAAAAACGGACTGATTAAACTATATCGTATCAATACAGGTAAGCATCAGATTCAGGTATCTTCTCTTGGATATAAAACATGGAGCCGAAATGTGGATATTAAAGACAATTTGGAACTTACGGTAGCATTAGAACCTAGTACAATTCAAATGGAAGAGGTCCTTGTTCAATCTACCCGTGCCAAAAGAAATGCTCCTACAACCTTTAAAAACATCTCCAAAGAAGAAATAACACGTAACAATCTCGGTCAGGATATCCCATTTCTTTTAAATCAGACCCCGTCCGTGCAGGTAAATTCCGATGCCGGTGCGGGTATAGGTTATACAGGAATGACGATCAGGGGATCCGACAATCAACGAATCAACGTAACACTCAATGGAATCCCCTTAAATGATGCAGAGAGCATGGGTTCCTTTTTTGTAAACCTTCCCGACTTTGCCTCTTCTACCGAGAGCATCCAAGTTCAGCGTGGTATTGGGACCTCGACGAATGGCGCCGGATCATTTGGAGCCTCATTAAATATCCAGTCCAATACTCTAGTAGAAACCCCTTACGCAGAACTCAACAATTCATTTGGCTCTTATAATACTTGGAAAAATACGGTCAAAGTCGGTACCGGACTAATTGACGACAAATTTGCCTTCAATGCCAGATTATCTCGAATAAGTAGCGATGGTTACATCGAAAGAGGTAGTTCAGACTTACAATCTTTCTATGTGGACGGAGGGTATTATGGCAAGAAACATATTTTAAAAGGAATTGTATTCTGGGGAAAAGAAAAGACCTATCAAGCCTGGAATGGCGTTCCTGAACCATTGATTACAGGAGATCGGTCGCGCATGGATGATTATGCAGATAATGCACTCGAAATTTCCGGTGCCGAGAAGGATCGTTTCATGAACGCTGGCCGTAATTATAACCTATACACGTATAACAATCAAACAGATAATTATACGCAGAAACATCATCAACTTCATTATACCAATATACTGAACGACAAATTGACGCTCAATACAGCCTTACACTATACAAGAGGTTATGGTTACTATGAAGAAATGAGACCGGGAGATAAACTAAGTAAATACGGTTTGCCTAACGTCATTATTGGTAAGGACACCATTCAAAAAACAGATCTTGTCCGCAGGAGATGGCTGGATAATTATTTTTACGGAATGACTTATGCTCTGAATTACAGGCCGAACGATCAGCTTGAAATTACTTGGGGTGGAGCTTATAATCAATATAAAGGAAAACATTATGGCCAGGTGATTTGGGCACAATATGCATCAACAGGATTTCTTGACGACAAATATTATTTTGGGAAATCACAAAAAAATGATTTCAGCAATTTCTTAAAAATCGATTACAAACTAGACAAATGGATATTAATGGCCGATATTCAATATCGGAATGTAGATTACCACATGTATGGTGATGATGATAAGGTAAAAAATTATAATTATCATCCTAAGTTTAATTTCCTGAATCCTAAAGCCGGTGCAACTTATCTGCTAAATGACCATTCAAATGTATACGCTTCTTATGCCTTTGCACAAAAAGAACCTGTCCGAAAGGATTTTATAGAGAAAAATAGCGCCTTACCAGATCCTACCCCAGAGAAAATGCAGGACATTGAATTGGGCTATCGTTTTACAAATGAAAAATTCAACATCGGATTAAATGGATATGGCATGTTTTACAAGGATCAGTTGATCCCAACAGGTGAAATTAGTGATACAGGCTCTCCAATTCGACAAAATGTCAATGATAGCTATAGAATAGGTCTTGAATTCGATGGATCATGGAACATCAGCAAGCAGTTCAATTGGAAAGCAACAGCTAGTTTCAGCCACAATAAAATTAAGGACTTTGAAGAGGTCATCGGCGATACAAGGATATTTTATTCGAAAACAAACATTGCTTTATCACCGGGAACTATTTTGTCAAGTAATTTCTCTTATAGTCCAATAACATCACTTACATTTTCGCTTCTATCCAAATTTGTAGGAAGACAATACCTGGATAATTCTTCTGCAAAAGAGAGAAGCATTTCCGCTTATTTTGTCAACAATCTGTTAGCAAACTATAACTTTACAGCATTAGGTATCAAAAACATCAGTGCAACCTTACAGGTCAACAATATACTGAACGAGAAGTACGAGGCCAATGGCTACACCTTTGGCTGGATGGAAGGAGATACCCGGAAGTATTATAATTTCTATTTCCCACAAGCCCCAACGAATTTCTTACTGGGCTTGAATTTCAAATTCTAAACCACCCTTTATAAAAGCCTCCTGATTCCAAACGCATTAGTAGCTGGGAAGGCGGACTGAAGGTCGCTTCTGATCAAATCCTTTAGCATAATTAGCGTCCCTTTTTCCTTCGGGAGAAAGGGACGTTTCTATATATACCTTGGAGAAAACTGAATTTCCCATCGTGTTTGACAATCGGAATTTTTACCTTTGGTTTTATACTTTTCACTATGCGCGCAGTTATACAACGAGTTACCAAAGCTTCTTGTACGGTAGATAATCAGATAACAGGCCAGATCCAGAAGGGTCTAATGATTTTATTAGGAGTTGAAGAAGCAGATACAACGGAAGATCTGAAATGGTTAGGACAGAAGTTCATCAACTTACGCATCTTCGAGGATGAACAGGGTATGATGAATAAGTCGATACAAGATGTAGACGGAAATATCTTACTCATCTCACAATTCACGCTCTTTGCTCAAACAAAAAAAGGAAACAGGCCTTCCTTTATCAGAGCAGCAAAACCGGACAAAGCCAAACCAATGTATGAAGAGATGGCTTTACTGCTAAGTCAATTGCTCCAAAAAGAGGTTCAGCTTGGCATATTCGGAGCCGATATGAAAATCGACCTACTGAATGATGGTCCAGTTACCATCGTCATGGACACAAAAGATAAGGACAACTTTTAATTTTTAATTGAACACAAGATGACTATTAAAGAAGCACAAGAGATTATTGACAAATGGATCAATAGTACCGGAGTACGTTATTTCAACGAGTTGACAAACACCGCCATACTCATGGAAGAAGTCGGTGAAGTTGCCCGAATAATGGCTCGGCAATACGGAGAACAATCTTTCAAAAAGTCAGACAAAGAAGTTAATTTAGCAGATGAAATGGCCGATGTATTATTCGTTTTGATGTGCCTTGCCAATCAAACGGGAATTGATCTAACAGCGGCTTTGGAACAAAATCTTCAAAAGAAATCAATTCGGGATGCCGACCGCCATAAAAACAACGAAAAACTTAAATAACCAAGAGTAGTATTGTTTGTACACCTCTTTGAGATAATATTTAATTTTAAATCGCGTACGATGTATAAATTCATAACCTATTCGCTCATAGCAAGCATATGCTTTGCCTCTTGTGCGACAAGACAGCAGCTAAATACTAAGGTTGAGCAGGCCAGTACTTTTAATAAGGCTGCCGTTGTCACAGCACATCCTTTGGCTTCAGAAGTCGGGGTAAAGATTTTAAAACAAGGTGGGAATGCAATAGATGCTGCAGTTGCCGTACAATTTGCTCTTGCAGTTGTTTATCCCAATGCAGGAAATATTGGCGGCGGTGGCTTTATGCTCTACCGCGATCATCGGGGTAATTTAGATGCCTTAGATTTTCGTGAGAAGGCTCCCCTAAAAGCATCCCGGGATATGTATCTCGATGCCCAAGGCAATGTTATTCCGGAGTTGAGCCTTTATAGTCAATTGGCCTCTGGTATCCCTGGATCTGTTGCTGGTATGTGGGAAGCCCACAGAAAGTACGGCAAATTACAATGGAAAGATCTCGTACTCCCAGCAATACAGCTAGCCAGAACAGGGTTTAAAATCAGTCAACGACAAGCCAATGAGTTTGAAAGCCATAAAGAGCGTTTTGTCAAACTGAATCCCGCTGGTGCTGCAATTATCAAAACCACAGTTTGGCGAGCAGGTGATCTATTTATCCAGGAGGAACTTGCAAAAACACTGGAAAGAATCGCAATCGAAGGCCGAGACGGTTTCTATAAAGGTAAAACGGCCGATTTAATTGTTGCCGAAATGGACAAAGGGAAAGGCATTATTAATCATCAAGATCTACTGGATTATCAGGCACTTTGGCGTACCCCAATTTCCACAAATTATAGGGGCCACAAAGTTATTTCCATGCCACCACCTTCGAGTGGGGGAACATCTCTTTTAGCCCTGCTCAAATCAGTCGAACAGTTTCCACTTCAACGCTGGGGCTTCCAAACCGATTCAACCATTCGTGTTATGGTCGAAGCTGAACGCTATGTATATGCCAATCGGGCTAAATATTTAGGAGATCCTGATTTTATTAAGGTACCTGTCGAACAGCTTATTGACTCAAGCTCAAATGCGCATAAACTCCATTCAGTCAATTTCCATAAAGCGACATCAAGCAAAGATGTCAATGCAGATGTCATTCCGGGTTATGAAAGTGAACAAACGACGCATTTCAATATTGTAGACGAGCAAGGGAATGCAGTATCCATTACAACAACACTTAATGATTCTTATGGCTCAGGAGTATTTGTGGAGGGCGCAGGTTTTCTCCTAAATAATGAAATGGACGATTTCTCCGTAAAGACCGGTATCCCAAACATGTATGGGCTTACTGGGGAAAAAGCGAACGAGATTCAGCCCGGCAAAAGGATGCTCAGCTCCATGACACCCACTATTGTAGAAAAAGATGGCAAACTATTTATGGTTGTAGGAACCCCTGGAGGATCAACCATCATTACCTCTGTTTTTCAGACCATCCTCAATGTTATTGACTTCCGACAAAATGCCCAATCAGCTGTGAGCCTGCCAAGATTTCATCATCAATGGCTTCCTGATCGTATTGACGTTGAAAATAACGCAATCGATGTCAATCTACGTGATCGATTGACAAAAGATGGCTATACGATAAATCCGAGAGGGACAATCGGCCGCGTGGAGAATATACTTGTATTACCAAATGGTAAATTACAGACAGGAGCCGACCCGCGTGGAGACGATACGGCAAAAGGCTATTAAAGAACAAAAAGAAAGGCTCATTTGGAATTCCAAATGAGCCTTTCTTTTTTATTTAGAAATGGGATGATCTTACATCATTCCACCCATACCGCCACCCATTGGAGGAGCACCAGCACCTACAGGGTTTTCTTCAGCTTCGTCAGCCAATACACACTCTGTAGTTAATAACATTGAAGCAACTGAAGCTGCATTTTCCAATGCTACACGAGATACTTTAGTTGGATCAATTACACCAGCAGCGATTAAGTTTTCGTAACGGTCTGTACGTGCATTGTAACCGAAATCTGCAGTTCCTTCTTTCACTTTTTGAACGATTACTGCGCCTTCGATACCAGCGTTATTACAGATCTGACGTAATGGCTCTTCGATAGCGCGTTTGATGATGTCAATACCGATTTGCTCATCTTCGTTGTCACCTTTAAGGTTTACCAAAGCTTCAGTTGAGCGAATGAAGGCAACACCACCACCAGCGATAATACCTTCTTCAACAGCTGCACGAGTTGCGTGTAAAGCATCATCAACACGGTCTTTTTTCTCTTTCATTTCAACCTCAGTAGTTGCACCGACATATAACACGGCTACACCACCTGACAATTTTGCTAAACGTTCTTGTAGTTTTTCGCGATCGTAGTCAGAAGTTGTTGTTTCGATTTGTGAACGGATTTGAGCAACACGTGCTTTAATATCCTCTACATTACCAGAACCATTGATAATCGTTGTGTTATCTTTGTCAACTTGAACTTTTTCAGCTTGACCTAAGTAAGATAACTCAGCATTTTCTAATTTGAAACCTCTTTCTTCAGAGATAACAGTACCACCAGTTAAGATAGCGATATCTTCTAACATTGCTTTACGACGGTCACCGAAACCTGGAGCTTTAACAGCCGCAACTTTCAACGAACCACGGATTTTATTAACAACTAATGTTGCCAATGCCTCACCATCTAAGTCTTCAGCAATGATTAATAATGGTTTACCAGTTTGAACTTGTTTCTCCAAGATAGGCAACAATTCTTTCATGTTGCTGATTTTCTTGTCGTAGATCAAAATGTATGGATTATCTAATTCCGCTTCCATTTTGTCAGAGTTGGTCACAAAATATGGAGACAAATAACCACGGTCAAATTGCATACCTTCTACAGTTTTTACTTCTGTTTCAGTACCTTTTGCCTCTTCAACAGTGATAACACCGTCGTTACCTACTTTTTCCATTGCTTGAGCAATCAAAGCACCAATTACTTCGTCGTTGTTTGCAGAAATAGTAGCAACTTGTTTAATTTTATTATTGTCTTGACCAACTTCTTGAGATTGAGATTTCAAGTTAGCAACAACAGTTGCAACAGCTTTGTCAATACCACGTTTTAGATCCATTGGATTAGCTCCAGCAGCCACAGATTTGATACCTGGAGCAACGATTGCTTGTGCCAATACAGTAGCAGTAGTCGTACCGTCACCAGCTTGATCTGCTGTTTTAGAAGCTACTTCTTTTACCATTTGTGCACCCATATTTTCTAAAGCGTCTTTCAATTCGATTTCTTTCGCTACCGAAACACCATCTTTAGTAATTACTGGAGCACCAAATTTTTTCTCAATAATTACGTTACGTCCTTTAGGACCCAATGTTACTTTAACTGCATTCGCTAAAGTATCTACACCTTTTTTAAGGGCCTCGCGAGCCTCAACGTTATATTTTACTTGTTTTGCCATTTTTATATGAGTATTTAGTATTTCTAAGAAGTGTAATTCGAGTTTAAATTAAACCGTAAACCGATTTATTTTTTACACGTCCAATTTTACAGCTTCACTAAAATAACCTATTGAATTTTTAATTGAGCCAGTAAGCTCGTTTTAAATAAACTGTTCCTATTAATTAGATAACCGCGTAAATATCAGACTCACGCATAATTAAGTACTCTTTTCCTTCGTAAGTAATTTCAGTACCTGCGTATTTTCCGTATAATACTTTGTCACCAACTTTCACAGTTAACGGTTCGTCAACTTTACCTGTACCTACAGCAACTACTGTACCTTGAGATGGTTTTTCTTTTGCTGTATCGGGGATATACAACCCTGAAGCTGTTTTTTCTTCTGCTGGAGCAGCTTCTACTACTACTCTGTCTCCGATAGGTTTGATACTTAATGCCATAATTAATTTACTTTTTATCTGTTATTGAATTTATTTTAATGTTATAATCGCTATAAACACATCATCTTTTATGCCAATTGTAATTAAGACAGCTTATAAGACAATTTTTCACAGAAAAGTTAATATCTCCATCGACAAAAATTCATTTTGCTGTCACACTGTCATTCCCAGTCTGTCAGTCTTACTTCCGTCGACAGATAGACTAATAAATTTATCGCTACATACCTGTCTTAAACAAAATATCGAACATAAAAAAGCCCCGTCTGTACAAACAAACGGGGCTCATCATTTTTTACTGACAACTATTTCTTAGCTTCTTCTGCTGGTTTTGTTGTCGGTGTAGCCGCTGGAGCCTTTTCTTGCGATTGAGCCGGAGCAGCTTGCCCTTGTCCCGCCGGAGCGCCAACAGGTTGTTGTCCAGTACCCAAGTTCAATGGACCTTGTTGTTTAGGCGCTTCGATTTGACCCCCCAATCCACCTTTAGATGTACTTGGAGACGTACCAATAACATTTACACCTAAGCTAAATACCATAATGGCAATAACCATGATCCAGGTACCTTTTTCCAAAAAGTCACCTGTACGTTTTACTCCCATAAGATTCGTTCCACCTGAAAAACCAGATGACAAACCTCCTCCTTTTGGATTTTGGATTAAAACCAAAAACGCCAAAATAATACTAGCTAATATGATTAGACCGATTAATAATCCTTGCATCTCTTTATGTTATTAATTTAATTTCTTTTCTAATTCTGTTATGCGTGCCGCAAAGTAAGCATTTTTTTCTGGATATTTCAAAACTAATTTTTTGTAAACATCTATTGCTTTTGGATATAAGCCCTGTTCCACATAGATCTTTGCAAGTGTTTCGGTAACAAGTGAATGCTGATCTTCCGAACTTTTTCTAGCTTTATTCTCCAAGTCTAACTTTTCTGCTTGCAGGGGCTGAATCATAGGTTCTTCACGAATAAATTTTTCGATTACCTCGTCTGTTTTACGCGGTATTTGAAAAGAGATTGTCGTTTTAACCTCATCACTTAACTTTGCTTCAGGCGATTGTAAATGAAAGATATTTTCCCGGATCTGTTGATCGAGTAGCTGATTATCCAGCTTCTCATGAATTTTAGCAATATCGTCATTCGAGGGCGTCATTGGGCGTAATGAAGATTTTACATAGGGCTGATAGGTATCAGCATATTCTAATCTCGTCTTATGCAACCACCACAAGAAACTGTAGGGCATGGTATCATCATCATAGACCGAAACACGCTCCTGACCATCATCCATTGTATTGGCAACAGCTTCCGCTACAACAGGTGCTACTAATGCAGGTTCCTCTGAATCGACACTATTTTCTTGCTGCTGATCGTTTGACCGAAAATAATCTTTTGCAACCCCGGCTTGAATCAAACGATCCAATTCATCAACCTCAATCTTGGATAAAACTGGTTCAGCTACCGTTTCACGCTCAGCTTCAATTTCGATAGTCCCATCATCGTCGCGAAGTGCTCCATCCACTGGAATTTCATCTGACGGCATGAATACATCAGGCTCTGTCGTTGGTTTACAATGCATAAATTCATACAACCAACTCGGAGAAGATGCATAGAGCAAAGTAGACGATAAATTCTGAACTGAACTATGCTTGCCAAAAACTTTGCGTTCATAGATAAATCGCAGGCTTTGGGCATAAGGGTATTTTTCAATCAATGCTAAAACAACATCTTCCGCCACAGTGTCGGGATGATTGATTGCTTGAAAAAAAAGCTCGTTATTGGATAATGATATAATAAGATTCATCTTGGAAATAGAATTACCAATTAGCAAACGCTTTATTGTATATATCCTCAGTTAGCATTTGAATAATTTCTTTACCCAAGGTCTCTTCTTGTGCACTCTGAAGATTACCTGCAAACTCTTTAAATCGCGTAAAAGGCTGTTCAAAATCATCCTTCGGATTAATTTTATTATGATAACTAACCTTGATTGTAATCGTCAACCTATTCATCGCTGCACGATCTGTCCCAGCTTCAACAGCTGCAGGACTTATCGAATACTCTGTAATAAATCCCTCAAAGGTAGCATCACCGTCTTGATTCACCTGACTCAATCGAGATTGGTTACGGATACGTTCTTTCAGTGCCTCCGTAAAATTCTGACTTAAGGTTGGATAAACCAAAGGAGCTATATTTTCGAAATATTGAATATTAACTGTTTTCATTCCCTCAGGAATGGATCCACCAGTAAATCCATATTTTACCCCACAACTATTCATTACAAACAAAAAGATTGTGGTGAGAAAAGCATATAAAATTTTTCTTGACAACATCTGTAAACCTTAATCTAAATTTAAGTCTTTAATTTTTCTGTACAAAGTTCTTTCAGAAATCCCCAACTCTTGCGCAGCAGCTTTACGTTTACCTCGGTGCTTTTTCAGCGCTTTTTTAATCAGATCAGACTCTTTATCAACAAGCGATAAAGATTCCTCAACTTCTTGAGCATCCTGCAGGTATTCATCCTGTGCAACAGGACTTTTTAATACGTTTGTTGTATTTGCTGGAGAATGTATGGTGAGCGTTGGGGTTGTATTATAATTTTCTGGTTCTGCTTTCAATTGTGGTTCAATCTCCTGGTATAACTGATTAATGTAAGGGGAATTTTGATCAAATGTGCTCGAATCGACACCTTTCTGAATTAATTCAACCACCAGTTTTTTCAGATCAACCATATCCTTCTTCATATCAAATAAGACCTTATACAGCAAATCTCTTTCGGAGAAATCCTCTTTTCCACCATTATTTGAAGGAACTACCGCTGGCAAACTCGTTCGGGATTCATTGGGCAGATAATTTTGAAGTGTATAGGCATCGACAACGCGTTCTTTCTCCAAAACTGCAATTTGCTCCGCAACATTTTTCAGTTGACGCACGTTTCCGGGCCAGCTATAGTTGCGCAGCATATTTTGTGCATCCTCTGTCAATTGAACCCCAGGTGTACGGTATTTCTCAGAAAAATCTACAATAAACTTGCGAAATAATAAGTTGATATCTTCAGGTCTTTCACGTAATGACGGTACACGCAACGGTACAGTATTCAGACGATAATAAAGATCTTCGCGAAATTTACCTTTTTGTACAGCTTCAAATACATTCACATTTGTCGCAGCAACCACACGTACATTTGTCTTCTGTACCTTGGATGACCCTACCCGTATATACTCACCTGACTCCAATACACGTAATAATCTTGCTTGCGTACCCAAAGGCAACTCACCTACTTCATCCAAAAAGATTGTTCCACCGTCAACGACCTCAAAATATCCCTTTCTGGCTTCATGGGCACCTGTAAAGGAACCCTTTTCGTGACCAAATAACTCAGAGTCAATGGTCCCCTCTGGTATAGCTCCACAATTGACCGCAATAAAAGGGCCATGCTTACGTGAGCTTAATTGATGGATAATATGCGAAAAAACCTCTTTACCACTCCCACTTTCACCTTGTATTAGTACGGAGATATCAGTTGGAGCCACTTGTCGTGCAATATCAATAGCACGATTCAACAAAGGCGAATTACCAATAATTCCAAATCTATTCTTTATATCTTGGTTATCCATAAATTTCCAGTTGGAAATAAAACAATCTAAGTTTTCTTAATCAACAATCTTTCCCAATAATGTCGCAGAGGTACATGACTCGATAAGTACATTCACATAATCGCCTTGTTTAAATCGAGGATCAATTGGAAATACCACCAATGCATTTTGATCATTACGGCCACAGAAATCAAACTCAGATCTTTTCGAAAATCCCTCAACAAGCACTTTACAAACTTTGCCAATAAAATGTTGATAACGGTATAAACTATGATCGCGCTGTTTATTGATCACTTCTGTCAAACGACGTTTTTTAACATCTTCAGGAATATCATCTGCGTATCTTTTTGCCGCCAATGTACCTGGTCTTTCTGAATAAGCAAACATATAGGCGAAATCGTATTTGACATAATCCATCATAGACAATGTTTCTTGATGCTCCTCTTCTGTTTCAGTACAGAAACCTGTAATAACATCTGTGGAAATAGCACAATCCGGAATAATACGACGGATGGCATCGACACGCTCCATATACCATTCACGGTCATAGGTACGGTTCATTAATTCCAATACTCTAGAGTTCCCTGATTGAACTGGCAAGTGAATATAATTACAGATGTTTTCATGCGAAGCGATTGCATATAAAACTTCATCTGTAATATCTTTTGGATGGGAAGTAGAGAAGCGAATACGTAAAAGCGGGCTGATTTCAGCAACCATTGTAAGCAAGCTAGCAAATGTTATGGTTTCACCCGGTTCCTCCCCTTCAGCTACTGGAGCAGTATATTTATACGAATCCACATTTTGTCCCAACAACGTAACCTCCTTATATCCGGCATTGAAAAGATCTTGGGCTTCCTTCACGATAGATTGTGGATCACGACTACGTTCACGTCCACGTGTAAAAGGAACAACACAAAAAGAACACATATTGTCGCAACCGCGCATAATCGAAATAAAAGCTGTCACACCGTTCGAGTTTAAACGGACAGGATTAATATCGGCATACGTTTCCTCCCGAGATAATAAAACGTTTACAGCTTTAGCTCCATCGTCAACTTTATCAATCAAATTTGGTAGATCGCGATAAGCATCTGGCCCCACCACGACATCCACCAACTTTTCTTCTTCTAAAAATTTCGATTTCAAACGCTCCGCCATACAGCCCAGCACACCAACGATCATTCCGGGATTTTTTGCTTTAGCAGCTTCAAATTCCTTTAGACGATTGCGTACCCGCTGTTCTGCATTTTCGCGGATTGAACAGGTATTAATAAAAACCACATCAGCTTCCTGATAATTCTTGGTTGTTTCAAATCCCTTATCCAACAAAATAGAAGCAACAATCTCACTATCCGAAAAATTCATCTGGCAACCGTAACTTTCAATATACAGTTTGCGTCCATTACTTAAAATCGGATCCTGTTCTAATAATAATGCCTCACCCTGACGAGATTCGTCGTGTTCCTTAGTGGTATGTGTTAAATCTAGCATAGCTCGATATTCAATAGAATATAATTTTTATTATTTTCGATGGAATAACTAACGCAAATACTCATCTTTTGCTGATCTGATTTCAAGCCCTTAGTTATTTCAAAGACTACAAAGTTAGAAATTTAAATCCATATAATGACAGTTTGTCAGACAGAAATATGGTTTATACTTTGTCAAATTTTAGGCGTAAATGGGCCGTATAAAAATTCGGACGGCTGTATTCCACAAAAAAAGCGCTGAATTTATCAGCGCTTTTTCTATGATTCGCAATCAAGTCAAACAGACTCCGAAAAGACCAAAGTCCTGAATCAGATTTATTGACCTGCTTGTTGTTTTGCTTCTTTCTTCATTTGATCACCTGCCACAATCACGATTTCAACACGACGATTTTGAGCACGTCCTGCTTCCGTATCGTTACTTGCAATTGGCTCAGAGAAGTTTCTACCTTCAGTTCTAATACGCGAAGACGCTAAGCCTTTAGATACCGCAAATGCACGTACAGAATTTGCGCGGTCCAAAGACACTTTTTCATTCGCAGCCAACGTACCTACATTATCTGTATGTCCGATAACCAGGATTTCAGTACCTTGTTCTTTGTTCAAGGTTGTTACCAAATTTGCGATATTATCTTTAGCTGACGCTTTTAAATCTGATTTATTGAAATCGAATAAAATACCTGAATCAAACTTAACCACGATTCCTTCCGCAGATTGTGTAACTTCCGCGCCTTCAACAGTTTTAGAAATCTCAGCGGCTTGCTTATCCATTTTTTTACCGATCAATACACCTGCAGCACCACCAATGGCAGCACCAGCCAAAGTACCTATTGCCGTATTACCAGCTTTACCTCCGATCAATGCACCCAATGCACCACCGGCAACACCACCGATTACGCCGCCTTTAGTTGTATTATTTGTATTTTGGATGGTAGAACAACTTCCAAATAACATAGCTGAGGTTGCAACTGTTAAACCTAATACAGCCAATTTTCTATTCATTTTCATATGTATGCTATCTAAGACTTTTAATATTCAAATTAAATACCGTTCTACTAAAATCAAACAAAGTGCCAAAAGATATTTTTATCAACTTTTTTGTTACAAAACACGACAAAAGGCCCTTAAAACTTCCGAAAATGACGTTGATACGCTACAAAATTTTAAATCACCTTTTCCGACCTTACAATCAGCTAACAGTAACAAAAGCAAAATGTTTTTATTTTTCTTGAGTCTTTACTTCAATATCAGGTAAAAGAGCCCCTTTAGGCCTTCCCTTGGCATTAAAGTCGTCCATAGACTGCTGTACGTAATGCATTAGATCGTACTGTCCCCAATGCTCAGCAAGATCAAACGATGGACGATAGCGTATCATAAAAGCATCTAATTCTGTACTATCCAGTTTCGTCAGGTTTTTAACAGCCTCCCGAGAAAAAATACGATCAACTTGCAACTCATCCTTCTCCCTATCCATAAAACGCCCAAAGCGTTTGGCGTTCTTGGCTTCCCGTCCAAAAAGATTATAAAGCGCTGTTGCCGGGCTACCCAGATAGGTCCCGAACTTATTTTTACCCCCATTATAAACGCCCTTTTTAGCGTAATTACTCATGGCATCATTTAATTCGGCCTCCTTTGTTTTTCGTTCAACGATGACAGTCTCCAATCGGATCCCTTCTTGCAACTCCACATAAAACTCGTTCAGGTTGGTCAGCACAGTTTTAACCGGTGAATACCCAACTTTTGTAAAAGACAAGGAATCTCCTACCGATGCATCAATCGTAAAAACACCAAAAGAGTTACTCAACGTAGACCTGTGTGTACGCATATTAAGCACCACAGCATCTCCAATGCGATTACCGTTACCTTTTTGCAGCACCATCCCCGAAACCTTCTGCAACTGTTGCGCAGTAGCACCGAAATAGGTGAATAACAGTAAAAAAAGCCCTAATATATGTATCTGTATTATTTTCATCCTAATATTTCTCTTCAATTACCCCAATTGGTTTCAGTGCGATTGTGATTCTCAACAATTTTATTGGGTCAAACATTTATTTCCGCAAGAACAGTTTATAATTTATTTCAATTTATTAATTCCCTGTTACACCTAACCTACTTTGCTAAAAGTAGTAATAGTTTGACACTTGTACTGTTAAAAAAGTTTAAATATTCTTTGTTGATCACTTGTATGGATAAAAAACAAAATTAGCGCCTTCAGCAACGACAACAAATAAGCACATATAGTCTTTCGCAGGTTTATAGTTCTGAATAAAAGAAGCCTTACGATCTTCTTGAATAATATCCATTTCTACAAACTCTTCCAATGTAGAGGCATTTATACTCCATTTCGTTTCCAATTCTTTACGATCCAATATCAGTTCACCAACAGAAACTTCATGCTGATGTGCAACAAAAATAGGATAGTCAGAATAACCTTCTTCAACAATCTCCTGCGCTACCTCACGGATTGATTCACTATAAAAATCGAGATCTACCTGCAAACTCTTCAATGGACTTTGCGCTGTAGACGCTGCATTTTCTTCTCTTGCAGATCCTGCAAATAAATCTTCTACTTCCATATGGTATCCTATTACTTCTTTAACTCCAATAAAACGACATTCTCAACGTGTTGCGTATGCGGAAACATATCTACCGGCTTGATCCGCTTCACCTCATATTTTTCGCCTAACAACACCAAATCGCGGGCCTGTGTAGCAGCATTACAACTGACATATACAATACGCGGCGATTCCATTTCTAACAAACGCGCTACAACGTCAGCGTGCATTCCTGCACGTGGTGGATCGGTAATAACCACATCCGGTTTACCGTGTTCGGCGATAAAGGAAGGGGTCAACACATCTTTCATATCACCGGCGTAAAACTTTGTATTCGTGATATCATTGATCGACGAATTCACTTTAGCGTCCTCAATGGCAGTGGGAACATACTCTACACCCACAACTTCTCTTGCCTTCTTAGCGACAAAGTTTGCAATTGTACCTGCTCCTGTATACAAATCATACACCAGCTCATCCCCCTTTAAATTGGCAAAGTCACGTGTGATTTTATACAGCTCATACGCTTGTGCAGAGTTTGTTTGATAGAACGACTTAGGCCCCACTTTGTAACGCAAGCCCTCCATCTCCTCATAGATAAAGTCACGACCTGCATATACATGAATATCCTGGTCGAAGATTGTATCATTGCGTTTCTGGTTTACGATATATAACAGGGAAGCGACTTGAGGAAACTTTTCTTTAACAAATTCCATCAACAACTCAACCTGTCCTTCTTCAGGATATGCAAACACAACGATCACCATCATCTCCCCGGTAGACGAGATACGGATAATCAAATTGCGCAATACACCGGTGTGTTCACGCAGATCGTAGAACGTCATACCTTGACTAAGCGCAAAATCACGAATGCTGTTGCGAACTTCATTTGACGGATCTTCTTGCAAAAAACAATGATCAATATCTAAAATCTTATCAAAACGCCCTGGCACGTGAAAACCTAGCGCATTCATTTCCAATTGGGACGCATCTTCATCAACTGAAGTCAACCATTTTTTGTTGGAAAATGTATATTCTAATTTATTTCTATAGTATTCCGTTTGCGCAGAGCCCAAGATACTTTCCATCGCTGAAGTATCCACTTTCCCAATACGCGATAGGGCATTATCGACAGATTGTTGCTTGAATTTTAATTGAGCATCATAGGTCATATGCTGCCATTTACATCCACCACACACACCGAAATGTTCACAAAACGGATCTACGCGATAAGATGAAGCCTCTTTTAAACTGGTTACCCGAGCTTCCGCAAAATTCTTTTTCTTGCGCATAAGCTCCACGTCAACAACATCACCGGGAACAGCTTTTTCTACAAACAAAACCAAATCTTCGGTTTTTCCAACACCTCTACCCTCTTCGGCAATATCAATGATGGCAATATCTTTCAAGAACTTTTTCTCTTGCGGAATTCTTCTACTCATAGGGTGCAAAAATACAAATTTATACCGATTTTTCATCTGCATAAATGATTTATAGCCATTGATTATCACTGGCATAAACGAGTACCTGACGGGTATGATAAGTTTCAAGCGAATAAAATACGGGGATCAGATTCGGACATTGTTCGTACCTTATTCGGATGCGATACAGATTGTGTACCAATACTGACCAGATTCTGACCTGACTCTGAACAGGAATTATCTGTTCCGAGTCAGGTCAATAATAGTTGCAAGAGTGTTCATCTCCGAAGGTGGTACGAACACAATACGAATACAACCCGGCAACAGCATGAACGTTGCAGAGCATCATAAAAAAGTGAGCATGCAAAAAAGATAAGATGTAAACCTTTTTCAGGAATGGACATAACGTCGCGAATTAGAAAGGGATGCGCGCGTTATAACAACTTTACTGAACTGTTGCCTGAACAAGATAAGGAAGGATTTCTTTCTGAAACGAAATAAAGTTTTTCCGCACATCGGCATCTGAGACAGCCGTAAAAGCAAAAGAAAACACAATACTTTTACTGGACTTGATCAAAAAGGTTAGCTTCTCTTCGCTAATCGCTTCATTTATCTTTTCATTCTGAATGAATGTACTTAAGAGCAGAAACTCCAAATCTTCAGACAGCGTTTTTAAATATTCTTGGGCGTTTGCAGATTCCCGGATAAATTCCCAGCCGATCAATTCATTGCAAGCCGTATAGGTCAGTCGGCTTACCCGCAATATTGTAGACGCCAAAAACGAAGCCATATCATCTTCATATTTGGTTGTTTTCAAAATATCCTGCAGACTCGCACGAAGATAATCCATGAGAATGGCATGCAGGATCATTTCTTTACTATCAAAATACTTGTACACTGTCGCCTTCGCAATCTTAGCTTTTTTTGCCAATGTGTTCACACTGGTTTTATGATAGCCATTTTGACGAAAGAGCTCACGTGCTGTTCTTTTTATGGATTCAATAATATAATCTGGTTCCATATACGTTAGATCGTACGAATGTTGAAAGTCATCTACAAAGCCTAAAGACCAAAAAGCATCACATTGTTCTCTTGCCTAGTTATCGTAGAGAATAATGTGATGCCACAATCTTTACAATGAATAATTTATATTAATTCAGTCTCAAATTGAGACAAGAAACGTGTGTCATTTTCTGAGAAAAGACGTAAGTCTTTAATCACATATTTAAGGTTTGTGATACGTTCTATTCCCATACCAAAAGCAAAACCAGAATACTTTTTACTATCTATACCACAGTTATCAAGCACGTTAGGATCGACCATACCGCAACCTAAAATTTCTACCCAGCCAGAGTACTTACACAAGTTACACCCTGCCCCCTTGCAGATTGTACAGGAGATATCCATTTCGGCCGAAGGTTCAGTGAAAGGAAAATAGGACGGACGGAAACGCACTTTGGTACCTTCACCATACATCTCTTGAACAAAATGATATAACGTTTGTTTCAAATCGGCAAAAGAAACATTTTCGTCTACATATAAACCTTCTACCTGATGAAAGAAACAGTGCGCACGGGCTGATATAGCTTCATTTCTATAAACACGTCCAGGCATTATCGCACGAAATGGCGGTTTACCGGCTTCCATTAAACGCACCTGAACCGAAGAGGTGTGCGTTCTCAATGTAATGTCATTACCTTCTTGTTTTTTGATAAAGAAAGTATCTTGCATATCACGCGCAGGATGTTCCGGCGGAAAATTTAGTGCGGAGAAATTATGCCAATCATCTTCAATTTCCGGTCCTTCTGATACAATAAAGCCTAATTTCTTGAAAATTTCAACAATTTCTTTACGAACTAAAGAGATGGGATGTCTAGACCCCAGCTGAAAACCTTGACCAGGCAATGTTAAATCACCCGCTAGTTCCTGGGATTTTTGCTTCTCACCAGACCCGAACTTTTCTTGTGCTTCTTTGAATGTATTTTCTGCTAACTGCTTAAATTCATTCAACACTTTTCCCAAAGTACGCTTCTCTTCAGGCGTAACTGTTTTGAATTCATCAAAAAGATTTTTCACAATCCCTTTGGAAACCAAAAACTTCAATCTGAAATTTTCTACATCGGCTGAAGAAGCTGGCGCAAATGCCTTAATCTCTTCAGTATACTGCGTAATTCTATCTTGCAACATAATTAGAGCAAACATAGCCAAAATTTCCACCAAAAAGAAATTTTGAACTTCGACCGGGCATTAAAAACATCACAACAGAAACAGCATGCTCGCTTGGGAGAAAGGAATCAGATTATACGGCTAAAACGCTGATAAAACAAAAGAGCGGGCTTAGTTGCCTGCTCTTTTGTTTTATCGATGATTTTACAATAGTTATTATACATGTAAAGTTTTTACATAATCTCAAATTCTTCAGCTTAAAATGGTAATGGATTATCCTCCTGATCATTCTCCGTAAAATCGACCTCCACTTCCTTATCTTCGACTTTTTGCGCCTGCGTGTTTGCTGTATTACCAGCACTTACACCAGCATTCGGTTCAAAATCCGATTTACGACCTAAAAGCGTGAAGGTTTCAGCGACAACCTCTGTAGCATATCGTCTAATACCCTCCTTATCCTCATAAGTACGCGTCCGCAGTCGACCTTCAATATAAACTAACTTCCCCTTTGTTAGATATTTTACAGCCACGTCAGCCAGACCTCGCCACATTACAATATTGTGCCATTCGGTTTGTTCTACTCTTTTCCCGTCTTTGTTATACGTTTCTGATGTTGCCAATGGAAAACTGGCAACAGAGACATTACCTTCTAAATAGCGAATTTCGGGATCTTTTCCAAGATGTCCCACTAAAATGACTTTGTTAACTCCTGACATAATTTAAAAGCATAAATGGTTAAAAATTTGACCTTTCCAAAAAGGTAAAGATCAACTTGTGTTTAGCTAATTTATCTAAATCTTTTAGAAATACATAATCCCAATTGGATTTTTTTTGAATTAGATCGCCTTTTAACCGCACCTCAAAAAATGTCGCGTAGATATTCTGATGACTCAGGATATGTTTTGTCTGCTGCTGTAAAACATAAAGTTGTGCATCGGGGCCGAAACAGGAAATAAACCACTCATCGCTAAGAACATCCGGAATAGACAAGCTGTAGTTAGACTCCAAAAGCGGAAACTCATATAGGTTCTGCCAAACGTCACTTGCACCGCGTTTGGACATCAGTATCCGATCGTTGTCCTTCAAGATAAAATAATTAAAGTATCTATCTTTACTTGCCTTGGCTTTAAGCTTTACAGGCAACTGCTCTACCTGCCCCTGACTCAGCGCATAACAGGAAGGACGAAACATACAGAATTCACATAAAGGCAGCTTGGGCTTACAATGGGTAGCCCCAAAATCCATAATTGCCTGATTATACAATGCCGGGTGTTTACGATCAAGATTTTCTTTAGCGATAGCTGTAAAAATCTTCTTTCCTTCTGTAGAATTGATAGGTGTTTCTATGCCATAGTATCGCGCTAGTACACGAAACACATTTCCATCCAATACCGCCTGGGCTTCATCGTTCGCAAAAGAAGATATCGCCGCAGCAGTATACTCACCTATTCCCGGAAGCGTTATTAATGTTTGATAATCTACCGGAAAGACACCCTGATACTGATCGCGAACAATTCGGGCAGCCTTATGCATGTTCCGTCCTCGAGAATAATAACCCAGACCTTGCCAAAGATGGAGAATATCATCTTCTTCTGCATTCGCAAATTCCACAACATTCTTAAATCGCTCGACAAAACGTACATAATAGGGTAAGCCCTGTTCGACACGAGTCTGTTGCAGAATAATTTCAGAAAGCCATATTTTGTAGGCATCTTTTGTTTCTCGCCACGGCAGATCTCGTTTATGCTGTCGATACCATGCTTGCAATTCCTCGCCAAATTTCATAGCGACAAAAATGCGCAATTTTTCGCTAAAACCAACATTTCATCATTCGAGGATAGGCCTACGAATGTAGGTAATCTGCTCATCAGGTTCCAAAATCGTATTTTCCAACGTGATAAAGCCCTTGTATTTTTCTTTTAGCGCCTGATAGAGACGTCCGTCATAGGAAACAGCAAATCGCCCATCTGCTTTGAGATAAACTGGCAGATGCCGATTGCCCACGTCGAAGCAGAACTCGCCCACAACTGATAGATTCTGACAATCCAACAATACACAAAGACAAGGTAAAATGTTGACCTGGATAAATAAATCACCGCGATGATAAATACACTGTCCTGAACGCAGTGCGCTGCTATCATCGCGCTGTATGCGCACCAGATTACCCTTTCTTGTTTTTCGCTGGATAACGCGCTTATTTACTTCATAATAGGAAAGATCCAAAATATCTGAATCGCGGCCCAGCTTCAATTGGTCAAAATCAGGGATAACATCAATCCATATCTCCTCGTGCAGGCTCTCCTTATGCATAATTAGTTCCTTCCACCACGACAGCTTCCATCAACTCGGGCTTACTTTTTCGACGGGGTTTGCGCTGTTCAATGACGCTGATTTCCTCGGCCTTCGATTTCTCATCTTCCGCTATCGCTTCAACTGTTGTCTCTTCCTTCTTTTCAGAAAGCTTATATTGTGTAAAATCCCAACACAATTGGCCCAACATGTGTAAGAAGTCGTACAATAACTCTCCATCAGTACCCAAAGCACGCAGGATAACCACATCTTTTGAAGCCTGTGTAAAACCATAAGAAATATCGTTGTATTCGACAGTTAAGATTTCATCCAATTCATATTTTAATTCTTGCGCAAAAAGAGCCGAGAACACAAAAGTGGCCTGATGGGTGTATCCCTCAAAAAACAACATCTTCTGTATCGGCTGACTTTTGGGCCGCAAAACCTGATTGTCAATAAAAGACAGTTTACCATTTCTAAAAATCTTGGTTTGCGTATGCAGACTATCGAACTCAAATGCCTCTTTCATGTGGATTCTACCCACACTAATAATATCCCCCCACATCAAAACCGCATCTTCAGCCAAGTGAATATGATTGCTTGCCTTGAAAATAGAATCCTTAAACGGCGTTACTGGGTGTGGAATGTAATGAAATAGGCCTCCGGCATCCACATGCACATCCGTATGTTGCTTTGCTCCCGTTTTCATGGGGTGAAGCTTATTGAAGGACTGTGTAAAAAGCTTCAATTGTGCATCTTTTTTCACACGAACATCAATATGCAAATAATCCGTATCCATAATACCAGGCGATGCACTCATGATGATCATTTCCAAATGGTTGGTCAATCCTGCAGCGCCATAATGCGTTAGTTTATAAGGTGCATTATGATAACTCTCCTTCAATCTGCTTCTGCCGTCCTCTTTGGCAACATTTAATACGATTTTGCTATCCATATACGATAAAATTTAGCCTACAGGCTCCAACAAAGCATACTTTTTGATCCATGATTTTACATCTTCCAAACCTTCTAAAGTCATTAAGTTTGTAAAAATAAATGGTCGTTCACCGCGCATGCGGATGGTGTCCTGACGCATCACTTCCAAGTCCGCATTTACATAAGGGGCAAGGTCTATTTTATTGATCAACAACAGATCCGAGCGCGTAATACCTGGCCCGCCTTTACGTGGCATTTTTTCGCCTTCAGCAACATCAAGAACGAATATGGTCAAATCGGCTAGATCCGGACTAAACGTGGCTGTCAGATTATCACCCCCACTTTCAACAAATATCAGTTCCACATCCTCAAAACGATGCGCTAATTCTTCTACAGCTTCAATATTCATCGAAGCATCTTCACGGATTGCCGTATGCGGGCAACCTCCTGTTTCAACACCAATAATACGTTCAGCGGGCAGTGCCGAATTCTGCTGTAGATACATCGCGTCCTCACGCGTATAAATATCATTCGTTACAACACAAATACTATAATCTGCCGACATCGAACGTGTCAACCGTTCAATAAGTGCCGTCTTGCCAGAGCCCACAGGACCAGCAACACCAATTTTCACGTAATTTCTCTTAGACATCTTTATTTCAATTTTTTTACGAAATGTAAATTCTCGTGTATAATTTTTCATGTTGCATGCATCGAATATCCTGAGCGATACAACAATTTCCAATTAGATCCTCATCCAGTTCGGGCTGTAATCCGACCAATTTATTAATCAAGGGCTGCAGTTTAAACAAAATCTGCTGTGCATCCATTTGGCTAATGGGAACCAGTTTGGCACAATTCGTCATAATACCATTCAAAGAATTATAATAAAAAGCGCTCAGTGCGTCTGCATAACTAATTTCCTGTGCATGGGCAAACATGGCAAATGCCATTGCATAGTGACCATGCAGTTCTTGCGCATTGATAGCCTTTAGATAAGCCGAACAACGCTTGACCGGTTTTAACTTTTCTGTTAATTTCAAAAACCGTATTCCCAATTTTTTACTGGCATCCCGAATCTCATAGGGGGCTTTGAAAGCAGTAATTAATGCATCCAGTTCAGCGATCTTTTTCTTGGTTGCTCTTGATTCACACAATTGCCAGGCCTTATGAAAAAAAGCGGCATCGTTGTAATAGAAGCTATGCTCCAATAAAGTCTGTGCATATTCTTTTGCTGTTTTAGCATCATGTACAATCTCTTTATTGATATAGGTTTCCAAGCCATAGGAATGTGTGAAGCCTCCAATCGGAAATACAGAGTCGTTAATCTGCATTAATGTCAACAATGGATTCATATGTAATCGTTATTAATTAAGTATTAAAGCCCCTTGGCCAAGGTAATTTTATGCTGGACTACAGCATACTGATGTATGCGTAAAGTATGGGTTCTTTCAATCACCCGTAACTCTTTCGTCGGTGTAAAACCGGCCCTTTCTAAGATTTCCCAGAGGGGGTTTTCATACGCTGCAATAATTTCATGTGCAGCGTTTATGAAAACAGGGATATGTTTATTGCCAATTTCGAGACATATCCGAGCCATATCCAAGAGGTTTTTGGGGCGTACAACAAGGCAAGGACAGGGCAATATTCGAACAGCGATGCGCAGGTCCTTTGTTTCAAACAAAATATCACCGTCGAACAAGGATTCCGTTCCTAAATTTTTAAAGCCTATTTCGCGGCCTGCAACAGTGAAGCCCCGGATAATACGTCTTTCCGTATCGAACCATTCGAGTTCCAAAAAATCAAGTTCAACGCCGTCCTGATCGGTGCCATCGGTCCAAATATTCCCCTTAATGTCTCTTGCTAACAACATAAATAACCAATTAGAATAAGAAGTACCGTTGGGCCATTGGAAGTTCCTTCAACGGTTCACAGGTTGCCAACACACCATCTACTGTCACTTCGTATGTTTCTGGATTAACGACGATATTTGGTGTAGCATGATTATGGACCATATCTTTTTTCATCACCGTACGACATCCCTCCACAGGCAGACATTTACGCGATAAATTCAATTTTTGAATATTTCCGTTCTCCAACGAAATTTTCGAAACGAAATTGAAGCATAGTTTTGAAACTGCTTTACCGTAATTTCCAAACATTGGCCTATAAATAATAGGCTGTGGTGTCGGAATCGACGCATTGGCGTCCCCCATTTTAGCACCCAAAATCATACCTCCTTTGATGATCAACTCGGGCTTTACACCAAATAATTCCGGTTTCCAAAGGATCAAATCGGCATACTTTCCTTTTTCAATCGAACCGATATATTGATCAATACCATGTGCTTTAGCAGGGTTGATTGTAAATTTAGATACATAACGTTTGACACGGAAGTTATCATTTTCTTTGCCTTTATCTTCAGCTAAAGGGCCGCGTTGGATTTTCATCTTATGGGCCGTTTGGAATGTACGGGAAATAACCTCTCCCACACGTCCCATCGCTTGGCTATCCGAACTCATAATGGAGAATACACCCATGTCTTGCAAAATATCTTCGGCAGCGATGGTCTGAGGACGGATACGTGAATCAGCAAATGCTACATCTTCTTTCACATTTTTATCCAAGTGATGGCAGACCATCAACATGTCCAAATGTTCTTCAGCAGTATTTACCGTAAAAGGTTTTGTTGGATTGGTAGATGCAGGGAGGATATTGGGATACATGGCGATCTTAATAATATCCGGAGCGTGTCCACCGCCAGCTCCTTCCGTGTGGAAAGTATGGATTACACGACCATCTATGGCGGCAACAGTATCTTCCAGGAAACCGGCTTCATTCAACGTGTCGGTATGGATTGCGACTTGTACATCGTATTTATCAGCAACTTTCAATGCCGCATCAATTGTTGCCGGAGTAGCCCCCCAATCTTCATGGATTTTGACGCCCAGTGCTCCAGCTTCAATTTGTTCTTCGATAGGTTTAGTGGTCGATACGTTACCTTTTCCGAAAAAGCCAACATTGATAGGAAGGTTTTCAAAAGCTTCAAACATACGCTCGATATACCACTTTCCTGAAGTCACTGTCGTGGCCAGTGTTCCGTCGGCTGGTCCCGCACCGCCACCAATGAACGTGGTTACTCCAGAATATAGGGCTGTTTCAATCTGTTGCGGCGAGATAAAGTGAATGTGCGTATCAATACCGCCGGCAGTTAGTATATAGCCTGCTCCCCCATGTACTTCCGTAGACGCACCGATGATCATGCCCTCGGTTACACCATCCTGTACATCTGGGTTTCCAGCTTTACCAATACCGACAATTTTACCATCCTTAATTCCGATATCACCTTTTACGATACCCCAGTGGTCGATGATAATGACATTAGTGATGCAAAAATCCAATACCCCCTCATCACGCAAGGCACGGGCAGATTGTCCCATACCGTCACGAATGGTTTTACCACCGCCAAACTTGTTCTCTTCTCCGTAAACATTGAAATCTTTTTCAATTTCAATGAAAAGCTCTGTATCTGCCAGACGAACCTTATCTCCAGTGGTGGGTCCAAAAAGAGCAGCATATTTGTCTCTTGGGATATAAAGTTCCCCATCAACATATTTTACAGATGATTTATCTAAACCTAGTTTATCTAAACCAAGCGCATGTAGACCAACAGTAGTTCCCAACGTGGTGAGTCCTACGACTTTAATCCATTCGCGTCTATTCCATCCTCCCATAGTTACTTCGATTGTCTGAATTTTAATTTTTTCATTTTATCAATGGCTTTGCTTTTCACCGATTGATCTGTATACTTACCATTTGTCAATCCATTAAAACCGTGGATTTCCTTACTTCCGCCAAATTCAACCAGAACAACTGATTTTTGTTCCCCTGGTTCAAAACGAACAGCGGTACTGGCTGGAATATTCAAGCGCATCCCAAACGCTTTCTCTCTGTCGAAGGAAAGCAACTTGTTGGCTTCAAAGAAATGATAGTGTGAACCCACCTGAATAGGTCGGTCACCTTCATTTTTCACAACGATGCTTGTGGTTCTGTGCCCAACATTAGCTTTGATTTCCTCTTTTTTTAAAATGTATTCTCCTGGAATCATATCATTCAATATTTATTAACGAATAGGATCATGGACAGTCACCAATTTAGTACCGTCCGGAAAAGTTACTTCGATTTGAACATCATGGATCATTTCGGGGACTCCTTCCATGACTTGGCTCCTTTTCAATAAAGTAGTACCATAAGACATTAAGTCCGCCACAGACCTCCCGTCCCTAGCCTCCTCCATGATCTGGGCACTGATGTAAGCGATACACTCTGGATAATTTAATTTTACCCCGCGTTTCAATCGCTTAGCCGCCAATTCGCCGGCCAAATGCAACAGCAGCTTTTCTGTTTCTCTCGGTGTTAAACGCATAAAAAAATAGTTATTTGTTAATTTGTTAAAGGAATTATTATAAAACTGGAATGGTAAAATATGCCCCAAAGGCTAAGCGGTTGTACTGACTCTTGGCCATATCCATATAGTCCTTATAGTTTACGGTGTTACCGACGTAACCTAGATAGAACCGAAGATCCTGGTTATGAAACGGCTTATGTTGCAAAGCCGCAAAATAGGTCCAGTTTTGGCGAAAATTCTTGCCGAGTTGCTTATCATCCCGCGATCCCGCAATCTCATAGCCACCTTTCAACGCCAGCTCCCATTTTTTACTCAAAAATTGATCATAGCGCAGTATGGCAGAGCTGTAGTTTACATCTTTGGCCAATACACGGTTCTCGCCAGTTCGACCATAAAATTCGTTGATCGCGGAAGATGCAATCATTGCATGATCGACAGCAAGATAAGAGTACTGTAAATCAAGATATAGCATCTGCTTTGCTGTTTTGAATTTATTCGCTAATGAAATGGCATGATTGGTATGTCCCTTTGCGAACTGAGCGATGTTGTAAGACCATTTCGTATTAAAACGTTTGTCCATAAATGCACCCACCCATGTGAAATAGGCTCCCATAGGCACAGTAGAGCGTTCCAAATCACCTACAGCAAAACCATTTTTTGTATGAAGCTCCATAAAACTATCATTGGTTGTGTTGTAAACTTGGGCATGCAACGAATGATTCGGGTTGACTTCATAGGATAACATTCCTCCGACGACGAAGAGATTCAATATACGGTCTACATAGTCTGTGAACTTATATTCGTAAATTGGGTTATTTTCGAACTCATAACTCCCGACCATTGCACTTTGTTTACCGGCCGTAACAGACCATTTGAGATCCTTGCCAAACTTGTACTTAATATAAGCCATATCCAAGGCACGCGATCCATTATCCTGACTCGTTGGAGCAAATGACCTATTGAAGCGAAAACGTACTTTATAGGATAATCGATCATTGTATTCCCCGCTCATCAGAATACGGGCGTCATCAAGGTTTGCTTTTGCTTGAGAAGCACCCTCGCCATTGTCCGTTTGCAGACCTGCTCTTAACAGGACATCCAATTGAAATGATTTTGCTCTCGCGGGTTCTTTCAGTAGCAAGCTGCTTCTCTGTGCCTGAACAGAGTCCGTTTGGACCTGCTCCTGCGCATGCAATGATGCTACGCCAATCCCAAGTGTTGTAAAAAGTAAACGTGTTTTTTTCATCCTTATAGTGTATTCCTCTAGGGTAAAGAAGCCATCCCGCAGTTTCAAAACAGAATTCGATTCAAAACAACAAGATAGATCCATGCTTTATACTTATCTCCGGTACAAGTATATCACAGCCACCTAAAAATGGAATAAGGATGAGATTAAAATGAAATTAGAAAGGAGTTTTTGGGATTGTAACAACGACCAAAGTGCCTTGACCTTCCGCTGAATGGAGGAGCAATTCAGCACCATGGAGGTCAAAGATATTTTTGGCTAAAACAAGCCCCAAACCATTGCCATAGATATCACCGACATTAGAAGCACGGTAAAAAGAGGTAAAAATATGTGGCTGGTCTTTTTTAGGAATACCGATCCCTTGATCAAACACTTTTATCGTAATATTTTTGCTATCGCTACTTATTGCTACGCCAACCTGCAGTCCATTGCCGTACTTAAATGCATTTGAAATAATATTGCTAAAGGCAATAAAAAACAGATCCGGATTCGCCAAAACCGTAAGTTCATCACTATCTTCCGGGATTTCCGTTAGATCAAAAGAAAGCTTGAGGTCCTTATGAATACTTTTTTCCGCTTTATAAATTTCATAGAGTAACTCGTCAATTCGAATAATTTCTTTATTGTCCACTTCCCCCTTGAAACCCATGCGAGATAGCTGCAAAAGATTATTGATAATCAACTCCATTTTATCCGCATATTTTGCGATAGTCTCCAGGGAATAATAGGCTTCATGCTCTTTCGACAAGAGCTGTTGCGCCAATTCGGCTTCTCCCCCAATAATTGTAAGTGGGGTTTTTAGCGAATGTGAGGCATTTCCGATAAAACTCTGTTGCGATTGAACCGAAATATCCAATCGGTTAAGCATTGAATTTAAGTTCGCAATCAAAACACCCAATTCATCTTTGCTATTACTGAATTTACTGAACAGGCGATGGTCTAAATGGGCGATATCAACTTTATCTAAATCATTGTTGATATCTTTAATAGGTTTCAATAATCGGTCAGCAAAGTAAAAAGACATGAGTACGATTAAAAAAATCGCCAAAATCCCACCTGTGATCAGTGTCCGATCCAATTGACACTGTTCCTCATGACCGTAATCATCGATCCCTTCCGATACAACAATCAAATTCTCGTGGTGAAGATGATCTTGAAAGAATACCGCTACAAAAGCAGTCTTACCATGCATGTATCTTCCCTTTCCATGGCGAATTACGTCGGTATAGAATGTTTCGGGCATGGGCAACTCAGGCCGCATTTGAACACGATCACTTCCTTTAACAACACGAATAAGATGGTCTGTTCCCTCAGATAACTGTTTCAGGTATTTACGTTTTACCTGAATATAGAGCGCTCTATTTTCATCCTTCTGATGGACGATGTGATCTCCAACAATCACGGCATTCTCTTCTAGCCGATGAAAAAATTTAGTTTGCAGACTGTCGTACGTGAAATAAGACACATAAATGGCAAAAACAACAAGCAGCAGGGTACTGATGATCGAAAATAGAAGAACTATTTTGGTCCTAATTTTCATGACGGATTACATAGCCCATACTAATCACTGTATGGATAAGTTTACGCGAAAATTGTTTATCGATCTTTTTCCGAAGGTAATTCACATATACGTCAACAACATTGGTACTTAAGTCAACATCCATACCCCATACTTCCTCCAGGATATCGATCCGGCTCAATACCTTATTTCGATTGAGCATTAAAAATTCAAGTAGACGAAATTCAGTAGCGGTAAGAATAATAGGAGAATTGGCACGTTGAACCGATTTGCTGTCTCTATCCAATTGAAGATCGTCAAATACCAATATATTTTTCTGCTCGGTCACTGTTTTGGATTTGCGGCTGTAGCGGCTGATTCGAGCCTTTAATTCCTCTAAACGGAAGGGCTTCGTCAAGTAATCATCCGCATCCCTGTCAAATGCCTCGACGATGTCCTCCGTTTGATTTAATGCCGTCAAGATAATAATAGGGACTTCGTTGTTTGACATCCGAATGTTTTTACAGACATCCAAACCATTCATACCAGGCAACATTACATCCAACAGGATGAGGTCATAATGATTCAATCCCGCCATTTTTAGACCAGTATAACCGTCCATAGCAATACTAATATGATAGCCTTCTTCTTTTAAGCCTCTTTCGATCAATGATATGACAGATGGTTCGTCCTCAATTAGTAATAGTTCCACAGGTATCTCTTTTAAACAGTAAAAAATTCGAGGTTTGTAAAATACAAAATTAACATGTCACCTTTTCTCAAAAAGCTACATTCTTAAATTATTTTCGCTTTTTCTTGACGATTATATGATAATAACACATAAAATAAGTATAAAAACACATACACCCTCAAGATCCCTTAACCACCGCCCTAATATCAATTTACTTTACATGATATAAAAAATATGTCCCCCTCTAGGTCTCTACTCAAAGGACGAGGCTACGTCTATCCCCAAAAAAATAAGCACAGACCAAAAACCGGATTTAAGCATTCGAATACAATAATATCTATTTTTGAAAGAATTTCCACAAATAACGAAAGATTATTTCAAAAATCAATTGAATTTCAATATTTTTGTAGCTCAAAATCACACAATGAAACAATTTATCCTTTGTTTACAGTTTGCGTTTTTACTCCTTATAGGACAAGGACATGCTCAGGAGAAACTATATAAAATTTCATACCAATTTGCTGATCCTGAAACGGGAACAGATACGGCATCTTCAGAATTCATCAAAATATTGGCTGGAAATAATGAAGCGTTAATGCAGGCCTTCATCGCGAAAGACCAGATGCGCATTGAAAGTTTATTATTTGGAAAATCGATACAGATCAGCAATATCCGCGAAGGCAGTTCTTTTCTACTGGATGAAGTAAATAAAACCTATACCGCAACAGAACTGGCCACGGGCAAACTCATTGAGACTTTCGCAAACGAAGGCGATAATTATGCCTATTCAGGGGATTTTGAGATCAGCTTAATTCCTAATCAAAAGAAAATAATTGCAGGAATCACCTGCGAAAAAGCAACATTCAATCTAACAGGTAGTCAAGACCAACAAACAGAAATTACCGTTTGGTATGCACCCAAATTACCAAAGTTATACTGGGGCACTTACGATTATCTCGAAAAAGTACCTGGGGCAGCGCTCTATATCGGATCGGCGGGTTTAGGAATTCAGGCCACTAAAGTCGAGGAGATACCATTCGACCAATCGCTCTTTGAAATTCCAGCGGATTACGAAGAAGGTGAAGCTACAGATGAAGCTGTAGATTCCACGTTAAACGACCATCTATCTTGGTATCAAGATTCCAGCACATCATATTTTGGTGTACAGGACAGCTTAGGAAACAAATTAACACCAGCAAAATATACGGCAATATATAGCTATGTAGGAGACTATGCCATCGTAAACGATGCAGCGCAAATGTTTGGCTTGATAGACCTCCATGGCAAAGAAGTTATTCCATGTCAATATGAATCGCTCAGTTTAGAAACCGAAGGCGGTCCTGTGGTTTATATGAGCGATCTTAAGTATGGACTTCTGGATACAAACGGTAAAATATTGCTGAAAGCGAAGTATGACTTTATTTCAGTACCTAGCCCAGCATATGGACTTTTTACGGAAGGAGAATACACGGGTATTATTGATCAAAAAGGCACTGTTTTACTTCCTGCCAAATATGAGACCATTTCAGATTATCGCGATAATCTCGCGTTAATTATAGTAAACCAATCCTACCAGCTTATTAATAAAACGGGGCACAATCAACTTAAGAAGGACTATGAATTTCTGTCTTTTGCAGGAGAGAAACTTCTTCTGGCCTTTAAAGACGACAAGTATGGATACATTGATTACACAGGAAAAGTCGTGGTCCCAATTAAATTTCAGAATGCCCAAGCTTTTGAAAACGGGCTAGCGCTTGTAACGGAGGATCTAGAGAATTTTTACTATATTGACGCAAAAGGGAAGTTTATCAAGAAATATGAAGAGTAATCCACAGACATTCCACTTGTCGACATTGCATCGTGGAAAATACATGTTAATCTTGCTGGTTTCAATCTTTTTGATCGGAATGGTCATGTCTAAAGTTCCCATACAAGAAATTCTCAAGATTATTGTTGCTCTTTTAATAATCCCTTTAGCACTGTATTTGGCCATAAAGTGTTCGACTTTATCATCGACTTGGGTCTTGGACGAAAATACACTGCAGATAAGCAATGCTAAAAAAACAATCGTTTTCCCTCTGAATAATATTTCTCATATCAGGAATCTTAAACGTTCTGGCGGAAACCTGATCATTATCAACCAAAACAAAGGACCGGCTTTTCGTACTTGGCGCAACAAATTGTTTCAAAAAGAAGATGATCTTCCTCTGCTAACCGAAGCCTTAAAGACCGCAGACATCGAATATTACGACCTATAAATTCTTTCTTCCTTCGGTAACATTTGTTACAGGCTTTTGCAAAGGCAGTATGTACCTTTGTAACATCACTTAAGAACATTGTTATGCTATTGGAATACATTAAACAACCATGGCCCTGGTATATTTCAGGACCTTTAATTGCGCTAGTCATGTACCTGCTGCTCAAACAGGGGAAGGATTTTGGCATGTCCAATAATCTACGCACCATGTGTACTGTATTAGGTGCCGGAAAAACTTCCTCTTTTTTCAGATTCGATTGGAAGACCCAATCATGGAATTTATTGGTGGTACTCGGGACAGCCATTGGCGGTTTTATTGCACATCATTTTCTGAGCGATGGCGCTGCAAGCCAGATTAATCCCAAAAGTATTGCCGACCTAAAAGAGCTGGGTATTATCGACCAGCTACAAGGCTACCTTCCTGAATCCATATTCGTTTTCGACGGATCTTTGTTTCAGTTTCTAATTTTAAGTATTGGCGGTGTATTGATTGGATTTGGAACACGCTATGCTGGTGGATGTTCATCAGGCCATGCTATTTCTGGACTTAGCAATTTTCAGCTTCCTTCTTTGATTGCTGTTATAGGTTTCTTCCTAGGCGGGATCATCATGGTTCATTTTTTATTCCCACTAATTTTCGCATAAATGAAAGCACTAAAATTTATTTTCATCGGTATATTGTTTGGAATCATCTTATACAAATCGGAGGCCGCGTCATGGTATAGAATCTACGAAATGTTTCAATTTCGTTCCTTTCATATGTATGGCATCATCGGTACAGCACTGACCACAGCAATTAGAATCGTACAGATCATCAAGAGAAAGCGAATCAAAGATAGTAACGGGATGCAAATAGCATTCTATGACAAAGACAAAAGTATTACACGATACCTGGTCGGAGGAACAATCTTTGGCTTGGGATGGGCATTGACAGGTGCGTGTCCGGGCCCCATGTTTGCCCTAATCGGTGCCGGTTATTGGACTATTGGAATCGTCCTTCTTTTTGCTTTGTTGGGTACTTGGCTTTATGGGCTGTTGCGCAATAAGTTGCCGCATTAAGTTGAACAGACTTTGTTATGAAACTACCTCATATATCCGAAATCTGAGGCCTGTACCTGGAGTTTAAATTTTAGAAAGAGAACATGGAATTAATATTTATAGCTGGTTTTATATTAGCTGTTCTGGTCGGGCTATCAATGGGCTTGATGGGTAGCGGCGGAAGTATTCTAACATTGCCCATCTTTGTTTATATTTTTCATATAGAACCTCAATATGCATTGGACTATTCGCTGTTTTCTATAGGAATATTAGCCTTGGTCGGATCAATTTCTCCGTTGAAAAAAAGAGAAATTGATCTGAAAACTACTGCCATTTTTCTCTTTCCATCGCTAATTTCTGTCTTTCTGACCAAGCGTTATCTGCTTGTAGCCATACCAGAGTCATTTCACCTGGGCGAAATAGCGGTTTCCAGAAACCATATCATCATGTTACTTTTCTCGATGGTGATTCTGATTTCTGCAACAGCAATGGTGCGAAAACGTAAACAGGTTCAGCACGATCAATTCAGAAGCGGAATTGGTCAGATTTTCAACGTTTTCCTCGTCGGATTGCTCGTCGGTATCATGACTGGCTTGGTGGGCGCGGGAGGAGGCTTTATCATTGTACCTGCCCTCGTTTTACTCTTAGGAATCCCACTTAAACAGGCCATTGCCACTTCGTTGTTTATAATCGGTTTAAACGCTTCATTCGGTTTGATCGCGAATTATCAGTTCCTGGAACATATGAATTGGTTTATATTGGTTACCTTTACGTTAATCACTTTAATAGGCCTCCAAATTGGTTCCAAATGGAAAGACAAATTAGATGCAGCAAAATTGAAAGGTATTTTTGGGTACTTTTTAATTAGTATTGGCATCCTAATTTTTGCTTTCGAATTCATTCAATTTGTAAATCATTAAAATCACACGCTATGTTTTTTCAACACATTTTTGAGTCATCTTTAGCACATTCAAGTTATATCATTGGTTGTCAAGCCAAGGGTGTCGCTATTGTCATTGACCCTAAAAGAGATGTAGACAGCTATCTTGAGATTGCACAAAAGAATAATCTGACCATAACGCATATTGCGGAAACACATATCCATGCCGACTACCTTTCAGGTACGCTAGAGTTAGCCGCATTGACAGGCGCCAAACCTTATCTATCCGATGAAGGTGGAGAAGATTGGCACTATGAATTCCCACATATTGGATTAAAACATGGCGATCAATTTCACGTTGGAAATCTGATTTTCCAGGTTATCCATACACCCGGACATACGCCCGAGAGTATCAGTTTTGTATTGATTGATACGCCTGCAACCATGGAGCCGGTCATGCTATTTACAGGTGACTTTGTGTTTGTTGGCGATATCGGACGCCCAGATCTGTTGGAAAATGCAGCGGGAATGGTCGGAACCAAGGAAATTGGGGCCCACCAAATGTACCGATCGTTACAACATTTCCTGACGCTACCTGATCATATTCAGGTATGGCCCGCGCATGGGGCCGGATCCGCTTGTGGAAAGGCGCTGGGCGCCGTTCCGAGTTCAACGGTTGGTTATGAAAAAATACGCAATTGGGCACTTCAATACCAAAACAACGAAACAGCCTTCGTGGAAGAACTATTATCAGGACAGCCCGAACCGCCACGCTATTTTGCCATGATGAAAAAACTCAACAAAATAGCGCGGCCATTGCAAACGGCAGTTCCTCAGTACAACAAGTTAACGAACGAAACTTTTCTGGATTTATACCAGCAAGGAACAACCGTCATTGATACACGCTACAAGTTTGATTTTGCCAAAGGGTATCTCCCCAATAGCATCAATATTCAGAACAACAAAACATTTAATACCTGGGCTGGCTGGATCCTTAATTACACAGATCCGTTTATACTCATTGTAGCGGAAAGTCAATTGGACGACATTGCCCGCAAGCTTATGCGCATTGGATTGGATCAAGTCGCTGGATATGTTACGCCAGATACGATCCCGCATTTGGGAATTGCATTGGAGCACCAGCAACTCATCGGTTTCGAAGAGATGAATAGTGTATTGGGCAGATCCGATATCCAAATACTTGATGTACGCAATTCTAGTGAGTTTGCAGAGGGGCATTTACCTCATGCTACTCATATCTTTGTCGGTACAATTGCAGACAATCTCCACAAAATTGACCAAAACAAACAGCTGTACCTGCACTGTCAGTCTGGAGACCGCGCAACAATAGCAGCATCCATATTGGCAAAAAACGGTATTAAGGACGTCAAAATTTACAGTCCTTCCATCAATGAATGGAAATCAAAGGGCGGAACTTTGGTGCAATAACCTTAAGAAAAAGATCCCAGAATAAACATTCCTGGGATCTTTTTTTAGAGAACCAAACGATACCATCGAATTTGAGCTGCCAATGCATGATAAGGAGCAACTCAACTCGGCAGTATATTTCGTTTATAGACTATTTCTATTGATCCGCAAAAATTCGATAACCTCATCCTTCTTCTCTTCCATCTTGCCTTTCTTTTCCGTAAACTGATGATTATAGATGGTCAGATACTGATGGTCGTCCGTTTCAGATCCATATAATTCGGCCGTGGCAAAAGAGAAATGCTCTTCTTCATCTGAAAGATGATCATACACATAGGCAAAATCATGATTCCCCAAGGAGCTTACGACGGCATCTTTATCCGCCACGAATTTCAACCTTCCGGGCAATGTCCGCTTATTCATCCATACTTCGTCTTTTTCAGAAAAAGGATAAATAGTAATACCGCGGAAAGCCATAATAAGCGGCGTAATCAGAATAATACCCATCTCAATCGCCCAAACGGCCCACAACATACCACCCGAAACCGGGCTCTTTTTCAAGGTAAAGGTACCGACTTCGTTTAAACCTTGCATCGCTTCCCAAATAAATGAAGGGTGTAAGAAAAAGGCTTTGAACCCTTCCAGATTGAAAGATGATTTTACCCAGGTATCTCCGCCCATGGTTCCCTCCGCATTGTACATCAGCGAAACGAAAAGAGCCCATTGCGCATAAAAGGCTAAAAGCGCGACTAGCAAAGTAATCAATAGTGCAATGCCCTTATTTCTTAATTTCCATTTTTTGAAACAGAAATTCAGCAAATAGAATATCCCAGCACCAAATCCCAATGTAATAAATACATTAAAATAAATAATAGGGATAAACCACTGCAAAGCGATGTAAACAATTGCCAATACAACGGCACTGATTGTTCCTAGCACAAGAGATCCGATAAATGCCAAAGCAGGAGCCTTTCCCGAGGGCTTATAATATAGATTTTCCATAAAAACAGTAAAATTGATTTTTAACTTAACAGTTAAATTCCCTAACCAAAACCAAGCCAATTCCCAAAGAACAGTCAACTTTCGTCAAGATTTGATGACATTAACTTCGTTACATTCGTTTAAGTGCCATTTATTGAGACAATTTTGTAAGTTTGGGGCATGAAAATCAAAATAATATCCTTTTTTACACTTGCATGTGTATTGAATATTTGGGGGGCAGTAGCGAAGGCCCAAAGAAAAGGATTCTGGCAACAGAAAGTTGACTACCATATGGATGTCAACGTGGATGAAAAAGCATATCAGTACGATGGAAAAATGACCTTGAAGTACAGCAATAATTCAGGGCAATCACTTAAAAAAGTATATTTCCATCTATATTTCAATGCTTTTCAACCAGGATCGATGATGGATTACCGCTTAAAAAACATCAGTGATCCAGACAAGCGCATGGTGACCAACCTTGGCACAAAAGAAAAGCCGGTATATCAAAGCCGCATCGGAGAGCTTAAGACCAATCAAATTGGTTATCAAAAAATCAAAAGCTTAACAATGAATGGGGCTAACGCATCATTTAAAATTGACGGAACGATCTTGGAGGTCGCTTTACCAACTCCTATCCAAGATGGCGAAACAGCACGTTTTGATATGGAGTGGACCGCACAAGTTCCGGAACAAATCAGAAGAACTGGCCGGAATTCTGCCGAAGGTGTAGCATTATCTATGGCGCAATGGTATCCGAAGATGGCCCAATTCGATGAATTCGGCTGGCATTTGGATGAATATACAGGTCGTGAATTTATTGCTCCTTTTGGCAATTTTGACGTCACCATACACCTCAATAAAAATTATGTTGTTGGTGCCTCAGGTGTTCTTCAAAACCCATCAGAGGTCAAAGGTTATCAACAGAAAGCGAAAGTAAAAGCCATCGACAATAAAGCGACCTGGCACTATAGAGCCCAAAATATCCATGATTTTGTCTGGGCCGCAGACCCCAAATTTGTTGTGGATTCCGCTTCAAGTAAAAATGGTATAAAAGTATATACCGTATTCTTGCCAACTGACAAAGAAGTTATTTCAAATTGGAAAACGGCAATAGGCCTTTCTACCGAATTCTTTGACTTCTGTAGTGCGAAGTTTGGTAAATATCCATGGCCAACTTATACCATCATTCAGGGTGGCGATGGTGGTATGGAGTATGGCACAGCTACTCTGATCACAGGCGGCCGCAATCTAAAAAGTCTTGTTGGTGTCATATTCCATGAATCGGCACACTCCTGGTACCAACAATTGTTTGGGATCAATGAAACCGTAGATGAATGGTTTGATGAAGGTTTCACCTCCTATGTCGAAGAGTTGGCCATGCAACATATCTTTGAAAAAAGAGGTGCTATTGCCTCCAACCCACAAATTGCCGCCTACCGTGGCTACTATAAATTGGCTCTTTCAGGTAAAGAAGAACCGATGAGCTTACTGGCAGATTATTATAACACCAACTACGGCTACAGCAACGAAGCATACAACAAAGGTGCCGTGCTTGCAGAACAGTTGGGTTATATTATTGGTCAGGAAAATTTGGAAAAAACCTTCCTGAAATTTTATGACATCTGGAAATTTAAACATCCGACACCAAATGATTTTAAACGCGTTGCTGAAGAGGTTTCCGGTATAAACTTAAAATGGTATTTCAATCTGTTTATCAATACAACACGTCAAATTGATTACGCCATCGAAAAAGTAACAGACACCGACATTTTATTGGCTAATAAGTCAAATTTTGCCATGCCACTGGATGTTCTGGTAGAATACACAGATGGAAGTAAAGAACTATTTTATATTCCTTTGCGTGAAATGCGGGGAGAAAAACCGGAAGAACATTTTGACATATACAAAGGTGTTAAAAGGACCGTGCTTGAAGATTGGTTTTGGACCAAACCCGACTATACTATCCATGTGTCGAAAACACCAAAAGCGGTAACTATTGATCCTTCACTACGCTTAGCGGATGTAGAATCGGCAAACAACAGTTTTAGCAAATAACTCGTAGATTCCCATTATCTGAACAGATCGGGGCAAAAAAAGCTTCCAAACCACTTCACATATACCTGGTTTGGAAGCTTTTTTTCTAATCACCTAACCTGAATTAGGTATTCTTAAGAGGAATAACCATATTCCATGTGCGTTCAAATTGATAGGGCGCCGAACCATCTCCCGTAGCAGCAAACAAATGCGTAGGTTTCCCATTTTCAAATAATAAAAACGGTCGTTCAAAATTGGCCTGATGACTCGTTGTGCCGTCATCCCATTGAATTGTTTTAGAATAAGCTTTTACAGACTTTGAAAGATGCCAATCTATACCATCTTTCGAATAAGCGTGTATCCCGCCCCCCTCTTCACCGCAGATCTTTCCGTAACGGTCCTTCATAATAAGTTCAAACTGCTGACCATTATGCCACACAAATGGATCTTCTACATCATTTTCATGGTTTTGGTCCGTATGGAATGAAAAAATGGGTTTTTCCGACAAACGGCGATAAGGTCCGAGAAAAGAATCTGCTTGTGCAGCTCCCAATAGAAGTGGCGGATTATAATTTAGTGGGGAAGATTTATACACTAAATAAACCTTTCCGTTCGGTAAGACAACTGGCGAAGGGTTTGATGTAATGGAGGCATCCCATTCTCCTTTCCGCGGATTCAGAATCGGTTGATCAACTCGTTTCCATGGCCCTGCAATTGATCTGGAATAGGCCATCCCAATACGTTTATGCATCCAGGCTTTCTGGCCTAGGCCCGACTCCCATACATTTTCTGTAAAAGCAGGAGTTGGCTCATCATAATTATTGCCAAAGTAATAAAGTACATAATAGTCACCGCTTTTTACAATGCGCGGATTGTGTGTTGTACAACCATCAAAATATTGCTTCCCCCGAGCGGGCAAAACAACTTCAACAAATTCGTATGGCCCTTCAGGGGTATCTGAAATAGCCCTGACGACTTCTGAGTTTGTGACCCAATTACCAAAACCATATTGTTTGCTCCAACGCGAAGCAAACATATGATATCGTCCATCCTCTCCTTTTATAACCGAAGGATCCCAAATCCAATAATCTTTCATCGCAAATCCGCCGCCTTTTGGTGCCGGTAACAACCGATCGATAAAAGAGTCCTGATTATTAAAAAAGTCTTTAGGAATAGCCCCAAACGCATATCCATGGTTTGAAAACAGGAAGAGGCCGGAAACACCGGCAACGTTTTTTAGAAAGTCTCGACGGGAGGTTTTCATACATTTTACTTTTATTAGAAGAAAATAATTCGTTTTCTAATCTATTTGATCGGCTCCCATGAAATAATTTACACGAGGCTGATACCCACAATTTTTTAGAAAGAAACTCTTGAATTCACTTTCCTTCATCAGACATGAGGTGTTATATTGGTACTTCTACAAAAATATCGACAACAAGATAACGAATAACCAGCTCGTTGTCAACCTTCTTGTGGATGATTCTTCCATCCTATTGCACTTTCTTTTTAAATCCTTTAATGAACTGCGGAAAAGTCCAACAGCTATCTTACCCGGAATTTATTCGGCTAGTGGCTACCGGAAATAGTTAAACCTATAAATTCCTCTTGCATCTAGGCATAAGTCTAGAAAAGATTTCCGGTATGCATACTCGAAAGAAGAAAAAATAAGGAGCGATTTGGTCAGGTCTTGGTATATTTGTCCCCATGATTTATGTCCATATTCCCTTCTGTAAACAGGCTTGTCATTATTGTGACTTCCATTTTAGCACTTCACTACAATACAAAAGTGAGATGATCAATGCCATACGACGGGAAATTGAACTCAGGGCATCCTATTTGGAAGACAAAAAGGTCGAATCGATCTATTTTGGTGGCGGTACCCCTTCCTTACTGGAAGCGGATGAGATCGCCCAGATCATCGATACGATAGGGAAGCATTTTGACATCGCAAATCATGCTGAAATTACACTGGAAGCTAATCCCGACGATTTAAATGCCGCCAAAGTAAACAGTCTACGGAATACAGTAATCAATCGATTCAGCATAGGCATACAGTCTTTCTTTGAAGAGGATCTTAAATGGATGAACAGAGCACATAATCAACAAGAAGCACTGGCTTCAATTATGCGGGTGCAAGATGCGGGCTTTGAAAATATTACCTGTGATCTTATTTATGGCTATCCGTTACTGACTGACGAGAAATGGCGCCACAATATGCAACAGCTGATTGACTTTGAAATTCCCCATATTTCTTCGTATTCCATGACTGTAGAAAATAAGACAGCATTGGATCACTTCATTAAAAAAGGCTTAAGTCCAGCAATTGATTCGGATCAGGCCGCAGATCAGATGAGTCTCCTTATCCATACATTGAAAGCTGCGGGATATGAACAATATGAAATTTCCAATTTTGCAAAAAATGGCCTTTATGCGCGTCACAATACAAATTATTGGAAAGGTAAACATTATCTTGGTATAGGCCCTTCGGCACATTCGTTCAATGGAATTTCCAGAGCCTGGAATGTTTCCAACAACGCGAAATATATGACCGCAATCAATTCAAACCAACTTCCCCTGCAAATTGAGGAGCTTTCAACATTGGACCAAATCAACGAAAGTATCATGACTTCGCTGAGAACCATGTGGGGGCTCGATTTGATTGCGCTGGAAAGTAAATTCGGGCAATCTATCAAAAACCGCGTATTGAAGGATGCAGAGCCATTTCTGGAAGAGGGCAATCTTGTTTTGGAAGAAAGTAAATTACGTTTAACGGATGCAGGTAAATTAATGGCCGATCATATTATGTCCGACCTATTTGTTATAGAAGATTAATAAATAAAATAGATAAAAATTACAAAAACAATAATAACAACCGTGTTTATGTTTTAAATATTACGAAAATAAAAATATAGGTTATTTTTTTTGGCTCTTTGTGCTATGTTTGCAACATAATCTATTATAACATTATTATGTCACACAAGCCATCTTTTGACTTAGAGATCAAAAGTTACAGAGAGCAACAAAACGCTGCCGTAAGCTTAATTCAAATTGTCAGTAACCTGTGGTATAACCGCGCTATTGAACTTGTATTTTTTCGAAATCAACTCATTGATGTAAAATCGAGTTCAATTCTTAACCTGGTCAAGGAAAGCGTCCTCCTTACCGAAGAGCCATTCGATATTTTTGACACTCTTCAGGTGGCACAGGAATTGGAAAAGCTCACCCTATCTCCTGCACGTATCGATATCGGAAAACTTACCTTACAGGTCAAGAAACAGGCAATTGACAACAACGACCTGCCGAGTTTTATAACAAATGAATTAAAGGACATCAATCAACAAGCGGAATTAAAACCACGCGATGTTGTTCTTTATGGATTTGGCCGTATCGGCCGTTTACTCGCCCGAGAGCTTATGCATAAAGCCGGTGCCGGACAGCAGCTTCGCCTTCGTGCCATTGTAACCCGGGACGCCAATGACAGCAAGTCCATATTGAAAAGAGCGACACTATTAAAAACAGATTCCATACATGGTGCATTCGAGGGCGACATACAGGCCGACATTCCTAATCAGGCACTTATTATCAATGGTATCACTGTCCACCTTATCTCAGCCAAACAGCCAGAAGATATCGATTATACCGAGTATGGAATACAGCATGCTTTGGTCGTCGACAATACGGGCGCTTTTCGAGATGAGCAAGAACTAAGTCGTCACCTGCAATCCAAGGGTGTCGCCCAAGTTTTATTAACAGCACCGGGGAAAGGTGTTCCAAATATCGTATATGCAGTCAATGAAAATAATATTGACTTGCAAAAGCATGCGATCTTTTCCGCTGCTTCCTGTACGACGAATGCAATATCCCCTATTTTGGCGGTGCTTGAAAATAAAATAGGCATTGAAAAAGGACATATCGAAACCATACATTCCTATACCAACGACCAGAATCTTGTCGACAATATGCACAAAAAGTCCAGACGGGGTCGTGCTGCGGCGCTCAATATGGTGATCACAGAAACTGGAGCGGGCGCTGCTGTTTCAAAAGTATTGCCATCGCTAAAGGGCAAACTGACCTCCAATGCCATTCGCGTTCCCGTGCCAAACGGATCATTGGCAATTTTAAATCTCGAAATTAAAGCCAAAACTACGGTCGACGAAATCAATGCACTTTTAAAAGAGGCATCTCTGCAGGGTGACCTGGTCGAACAGATTAAATTTTCTAAAGATCATGAACTCGTTTCTTCGGATATTATTGGTTCCACTGCCACCGCAATCGTGGATGCTCCAGCGACGATCGTTTCGGGAGATGGCAGGAATGTTATTTTATATGTCTGGTACGACAATGAATACGGATATTCCCATCAGGTGATGCGCTTATCGCGTCACATTACCGGTGTAAGAAGATATACCTATTATTAGGAGGCAGTCAAGCATCAAGAATAAGAAACCACGCGTAACCTGCAGAATATAGGCGGCGGCAGTACAGCTACCGCTTATATTTTCACGGAATTGCTTTTGAGGTATTTCATTATAATTGCTGTTGCTCCGGCCTTCTGCAGCACATACGCACGGGCCAGTTTTCCCGCCTCTTGACGGACAGCCTGATCTTGTAGAACAGCAAAGATTTTCTTTAGTTCTTTAGCACTACCAATGGCGAAACCGGATCCATTTTGCACGAGCTCTTTCGCCTCCTGAAACTTCTTGAAATTTGGACCAAATAGCACCGGTATGCCATACGTTGCAGCCTCGAGTGTGTTATGTATCCCTACGCCAAAACCACCACCAATATAAGCCAGTTGGCCATAGCCATACAAAGACGAAAGCATACCAATGTTATCGATAACCAGCACCTTTGAATCGGCAACTAATGCGGCATCGTAGCTAGCCATCTCCGAAAAGCGGAGCGCCTTCGGCCAAAGGTTAAAAATGCTCGCCAAATGTGATTCATTGATTTCATGTGGCGCCAAGATCAGCTTATAGTCTGAATAACCCTGAAGCAATTCCTGTAGAGCCTGTTCATCTTCCGGCCAGGTACTTCCTGCGACAAGCGTCGGACTTTCACCAACAAATTGGCTGATCTCGGAAATCATTTTTCTATTTTTAGGAATGTCTACCACGCGGTCAAAACGTGTATCTCCGGCTAACCCAGCATTCCGTATCCCATATTCTTTCAAAAGACGTACACTTTCTTCATTTTGCACAAAGAAGTAAGTCACAAAACTTAAAATTTTCAGAAAAAAAGTACCATAAGCCTGAAAAAAGATCTGATCGGGTCTAAATATTGCTGAGATCAGAAACAAGGGAATGCCCCGTTTATGTAGGCCTTCAAAAAAATAATACCAATATTCATATTTCGTGAACACAGCGAAACTTGGATTGATCAGGTCGAGAAAAAGCCGTGCATGCTGAGCAGTATCATAGGGGAGATAAAAAACATAATCGGCCAAAGCGGTGTTTTTTCTGATTTCGTAACCAGAGGGAGAGTAAAATGTTACAATTATTTTATGATCCAAATAATTATTTTTCACCGCTTCCAGGACAGGTCTTCCCTGCTCAAATTCGCCCAATGATGCAAAGTGAAACCAAATATGTTTTTGGGAAGAATCAACCGTTTGTTTCATCCTCGAATACCAGTCTTTTCGCCCCTCTACCATAAGCTTGGCTTTGGCGTGAAAAGGAGCCAAAATACGCAGTAAGAGTCCATAAAGAAAGATTCCAATTGAATAAAGCAAACGCATGTTTTTAAAATAATGTTTATCTTAGTCAAAGATATTAAACCCATTTCATTAAACGGAACCATTGAGTGGAAAATAAACATCGCAAACGGATTTTGATAACAGGAGCAGCTGGCTTCCTCGGTTCTCACCTTTGCGATCGCTTTATTGCGGAAGATTACGATGTCATTGGAATGGACAACCTGATTACCGGAGATCTACAGAATATAGCACATCTATTTAAGTTGGAAAATTTCGACTTCTATCATCACGATGTATCGAAATTTGTCCACGTTCCCGGACACTTGGATTATATCTTGCATTTCGCTTCGCCAGCCAGTCCCGTTGATTATCTTAAAATTCCGATACAAACATTGAAAGTCGGATCTTTGGGAACACATAATCTCTTGGGCCTTGCACGCGCCAAACAAGCACGCATATTAGTCGCCTCCACCTCTGAGGTTTATGGCGATCCACTTGTTTCGCCACAATCCGAGGACTACTGGGGCAATGTAAATCCCGTTGGACCTCGCGGTGTATACGATGAAGCGAAGCGTTTCCAGGAGGCAATAACAATGGCCTATCATAATGCACATGGTCTGGATACCCGTATTGTCAGGATATTTAACACCTTTGGTTCTAGAATGCGCCTCAATGATGGCCGCGCTATTCCTACCTTTATCGCACAAGCGATTCGGGGGGAAGACATTACGATTTTTGGGGATGGTTCGCAAACACGATCATTCTGTTATATTGACGATCAGATCGAAGGCATTTATCGCCTACTGCATTCGGCATGTGTCACACCGATAAATATTGGTAATCCGAACGAAATCAGCTTGCTGCAATTGGCCCATGAAATTGTCGAATTGACAGACAGCTCGAGTAAAATCGTCTACGAACCATTGCCGGTTGATGATCCAAAACAACGGAAACCGGATATTGGCCTGGCGAAATCTAAATTAGCCTGGGAACCTCAAATAGATCGAAAAACAGGATTGAAAAAAACCATAGCATTTTACAAAAAGATCCCTTTGAATACCTTATCACATAAAGACTTTACTTACTATAATCAACAATAATGAACAAAAAAATATTAGTCACAGGAGGAACAGGTTATATCGGTTCGCACACAGTGGTCGAACTACATCAAGCAGGATATGTGCCTGTCATCGTGGATGATCTGTCCAATTCAAACATCAAAATTTTGGATCAGGTTGAGAAGATCATCGGCGTTAGACCTGAATTTCACCAGTTTGACCTTTGTGACACAGACCGCGTGAATGAATTTGTAAAAAACAATACCGATATCTCGGGCATTATCCATTTTGCGGCCTCTAAAGCTGTAGGTGAATCTGTACAGAAGCCCTTAAAATATTACCACAACAATTTTTTCTCGTTAATCAACTTATTAGAAGCATATCAAAATAAGCCGATTAATTTTGTCTTTTCTTCAAGCTGTACCGTATATGGTGAGCCAGACTATTTACCTGTCGACGAAAGTGCTCCCGTGAAGAAGGCCACCTCTCCTTATGGCAACACAAAACAAATTGCGGAAGAAATTTTACAGGAGACTGCCGCTGCATATGATAACTACAACATTATCGCACTCCGTTATTTCAACCCAGTAGGTGCACATGAGTCGGCTTTGATCGGTGAATTACCAAACGGTGTTCCTCAGAATCTGCTTCCATTTATCACACAAACTGCCATTGGAAAAAGAGAAAAATTAACGGTATTTGGCTCTGATTACGACACACCGGATGGATCTTGTATCCGCGACTACATCCATGTTGTTGACTTAGCAAAAGCTCACGTTGCAGCAATCAGATTGTTGGAACAAGGCAACCCCAACGGAAAATACGATGTCTTTAATGTGGGAACAGGAAACGGGTATTCTGTCCTTGAAGCGATCAAAGCTTTTGAGAAAGCTTCTGGACAAAAACTGAATTACGAATTTGGTCCACGTCGTGATGGAGATATTATCAAGGTTTATGGCGACGTTACTAAATCAGCTAATCAGTTGCATTGGAAAGCAGCACTTGGTATTGATGAAATGATGGCTTCTGCCTGGGCATGGGAAAAAAATCTAAAAGAAAATCCCTTGGATTAAACAGTAGCCTATTGTGCGGCAACAAAGCATAATACTTAGCTTAACGTTATATGACCGTCTTAAAAACTAAGACGGTCATATTTTTGGCAGTACGAGTCCTTCGACATCCCTTCTTTCGAATCCTTCCAACCACATCATTCAAGCTGAAAAGCAGTTAGAATCGAAGCTGGATTAAAATCCTTCTCGTTGAGTATATTTGGCCGACGACGATCCTTCGCCAGATACAAAATAGTAAAGCCAACAAAAATAGAACTGCCTACAAAATCGCCACATGCTATGGACAAGGATTTTTCCGGTATGATGTTCTCTTTATACTTCACATCATATTCCCATTCCGTGTCTTGAATGACGACAGATTTAAGTTGATCAAAATTGAATGCGAATGCTTGAAATTTGAATACAATGGCATTACATCTTTTAGGAAGGATCATGGCTCTTTTCATATCAAACTCCGGAAAAGATACCTTCAGTTATTTCTTTTTGCTCAGTGAAATGGCAGGATCGATAAAAAGATAGTCCTGTGTTGGACAGTTTTCATTGAATTGAAAATTTACCAAGCGATCCAGTACACAGTTACTCAGTGTTCGACTGCCTTTTTCGCGATCAAGATTTGTCTTTATCGCACGGTAGATCTGCCTATTAAGGCGATTGCCCATCTGCCCATCGTGGAGCTGCTGATGGATTTCACTAAGATACGTTCGAATCAGTGCACCGGCACGGCTCACCGTTCCAAACTCCCGCCCTGCTTTTTTTGTATCTTCCTTTTGTTTGACAGGTTTTGGCCTACTCTGAACATAATTTTTGTCACCAACTTTTCTATTTACGAGAGGACCAACCAGCCCCCTGATAAATCCATTATCATTGACTCCCATACTTCAATTTACTAAGGGAAAGCCTGAAAACCAAACATCAGCTTGATTTTTAGTGATTTACAAATAGCAGTCAAACGAGGATTTTCAATCTTGCAATTTTCAAGGGTCTTTTTTGCAAATACCTTATAGCCAAATTCGCCTTATGTTCTGCCTGCTCCCAACTTGTAAAAAACGTACCAGCACAATGAAAGCACTTAAAAAGGTAGACTCAACGTGGACTCACTGTAGACTCACCCTGCATACAGGTCGAAGTCGACCACAATACGATCTCAACTTGGCATCCAAAAGGCCCCTCGGCCAACCGATGATCGACATTAAACAAACTCTTTGTCGGAAATGTAATCCATAAGCACCCCAGCTTGATCTCCAAGCTTCTTTTTCAAGCGCTGCATAGATTTTTTTATGGCGTCTGGAGTGACCCCCAATACATTGGCTACTTCCTTATTATTTAACCCCAGTTTCATAAGTACAATTACCCTCAAATTGGATTCCGTTATATCGCGAAATCTGGATTGTATATCCTGCAGTAAATTGGGAAACTCTTTTACAATCAATAATTTAAATTCCTGCCATTTCTCTTCGGTGATGAGATGTGACTGCAACAATATTTTTAGTTCCTCACGATCTTTTTCAACAACATTCCCTTTTTCCTCAAGCATAGCAGAAAGCACATTGATCTGTTCATTATTCCGCTTAAGGTAAGCGACGTACTCTTCCACCTGGCTTTTAGAGCTCACCAGTTCCCTGTCCAATTCCGCTTTTGTATACTTTAAATTAAGAAGCTGATATTCATAGTCACGTATACGTTTTCTCGCACGGTATCGAACCGCATTATAAATAAAAAAGAATACCACCAGTACCAACAAACTTATTATGACCCATAATCGTCTCTCAGCTTGCTTTTTCTTAATAACAGCTTGCGCCAGCGATAACTTATCGGCATACTTTTGCTTATCGGCCATAAACTTCAACTGGGTCAATACTGGATCACCATCTAAAAAGCGTAGGGAGTCTTGGAGGCGTTCTATCCGTCTTCGTGCATTCAGCTCACGACCGATATCGTTACTTTGCATGGCCAAATTCAACTTGTGAATTTCCAGTTCAAGTATGGTCTTCTTATCATCCGAGCCTGACAAAAGCGATTCAGCTTCCGCAATCATAGGACGGACATCTTTCGTTTCCTTATTCGCTATATCTAAACGAATTCGCATCATTAAGGCGAAAATTGTATTTCTATCATTACCAAGTGATCTTGAGATCTCAATATCCTTATCGAGGAGCAATAAGGCTTTATGGTAGTCCTTCATCCCTTCGAACACAGCAGCCTGATTACCTAAAATCTTCGCGTAGCGTAATGAGTCATTTTCTGAAAGTGCCAACGTCTGCGCCAATTCAAAAATTTTCATCGCCTGCAAGGTATCACCACCACTTTTCAGCGTCAATACACCTAAATTGTCTAAGATTTCAGCTTTCAATCTCGGCGAAATTTGTTCTTGTCGTTGCCCTAAATCCAGATATTTAATTCCAGAAATATAATCACCTAAGGTTCCAAAAAAATAGCCAAGCTTCTTGTACGTTTGAGTTAGGTCTAAAACAAGTTCTTTAGGTACATCTTCTAATCCTTTCTCCCCTTCCAAAATAAAAGGTAATGCCTCAGAGGCTTTCAGGCATCGATATAGGTAAAAGCCATACATCACTTTTACCCAAACGCGTACATTTTGGTAGCTATAGCCTTCTTCAAGGTCCAGCGCTTTTAAATAGTATTTATCACTAAAGTTATTTCTTGTACCTTCATCATTAAACGACTGATCCGCCAGTAAACAATAATAGATTGCCAAAAGCGCCTTATCATTTTTTCGTACCGCCTGACTAAAATAGGGTGCAAGATATTTACTCAATGACAGACTGGAGGATTGATACTGCGCTGATTCTTTTATAATTGTTTCGTAAAAGTTCTTCTCTTCTATCGAGGAATTGGAATCCATTAAATCCATCCCATAGACCACATGACAAGGTATGATTGCTAGGAAAAGAAAAAATAGAAGATATCGAAACATATCGGCGCAGGCATTGAATTTCGCAATAAAAATAAAAAATAATTTTAATTAAATCAGCATGCGACAAAATCAACCAACTACTTATCAAAAAAATGATAAATATGATCTGGCGTAATGGCCTGCGTCAATTGGACATCGTATTCATTTTTATCCGCAATAACATCAATTGGATCAAAAAAAGATAGTCCAACACGCTGCACATCAACTTTACAGGACGCGAAAAAACGGTCGTAAAACCCTTTTCCGTAACCTACTCTGTAGCCCAAAAGATCAAAAATTAACAAAGGAACTATAATCATATCAATAAGCGATGAATTCACCTTAATGCCGGATACTGGCTCAGGAATACCCCAGTTGTTCGTCTCAAATAGGGTATGCTCATCCAATATGAAATGTTGCATCGAATAGTCCTCAAAATTAGATCGCGAAACGACGATCTTTATCTGTGGAAAAGATTCTTGAATATAGTTGATTATTAAATATGTATTGGGTTCGTGATATTTCCCTATGGGAATGAAAATATGCAAAAATTCGACCTCCGACAGATCAAGCTTTGTAAACTGCGAAAGTAGTCGTTCATTGAGCGTAGTTTCTGTCTCTACAGACAATTGACAACGCTTAGTTTTATACTCAAGCCGTAATTCTTGTTTCGATTTCATTTGTACAATAGTTATTTTTAAATTTTATTTCCCTTCTTCACCAAAATCCCCATTTAAGTCTACCACTTATGCCACGATTAATCAAAAATAGCATTCCTCCCAATTCAATTTTTATTTGATCTTCAAAAGCCATTAGAAATTCTTATTCTGAATCGAAAACCGTATGCTCAACTCAGTTGAAACTTTTGTAAAAAAAAACGGCCTTGTAGCGAGCGCTAACAAGACCGAATAATCAACCTAAACCTAAAATCTTTGTATTATTTTACGCGCTCGATATAATTACCTGTTTGCGTATCAACTCTTACTTTCTCACCTTGATTAATGAACAACGGCACCATAATTTCAACACCAGTCTCTACAGTTGCTTTTTTCAATGCATTTGTAGAAGTATCTCCTTTTACAGCCGGTTCAGTATATGTAATTTCCAACTCAACACTTTTTGGAGCTTCTGCCATGATAGGCTCATCACTTTCAAAAGCAATAATTACAGTCATTCCCTCTTTCAAGAAACGAGCTGAATCACCGAACAAAAATTTAGGAATATTGAATTGCTCGTAGGTATTGTTATCCATTACCACGAAGAAATCTCCATCCTCATACAAATACTGATAATCGCTAGTTTCTACACGCGCTATTTCTACAGATTCGTCAACTCTAAAACGGTATTCAACTAACTTACCAGTTTTAACATTACGCATTCTCGCTTGATAAAACGCGCGTAAATTACCTGGTGTACGGTGTATATATTCTTCTACGGATACTAATTCTCCGTTAAATCTTAAGATATTTCCTGATTTTACCTCTGATGCCTTAGCCATTCTTTGAATTGAACTTTAAACGGTTATCTCATTATTGAGTCGTCAAAAGTACAAAAACTAATTGTGTTATTAAAATTTCATTCGCTACTTTTTTTCTGAACCTGTTTGTTTTTATTGGCCGGAGAGAACCTTCAGTTCACTTTTGTAGCTGCTCATGATGATACAGTCTTGACGGTTTTATTGAAAGTAGCTATTTTTAATACAGGACAAGAACTTTTCGCCTATTTTCGATGTGATAGCAACAAATTGTTGATCTCCCTAAGGCTTAAAATCGACTATAGAAATACTTTCATCGCAGAATTCATACTCTTTTTTTTGGTTCGAACAGACGATAAACAATCTAGACTCCAATTTTGTACGCTCAATTAAACGAAGATACCATTGTTCACCCGCACTATCCAAATTACTTGTAGGCTCATCCAACAAAACCAAGGCAGATGCAGAACAACAAGCTAGCGCTAGCTTGACACGTTGACGCATACCTGATGAAAAAAAACGGATCTCTCTGTCAAGCGCAAGTTCCAATCCCAATAGCTTTACAACAGTTGCTTTATCAAAAGAAGGAAGATAATTTTTAAATTTAAAATGAAAATCAATCAGCTCGTTTAAGGTAAATTCCTCGATCAGTTCAACATAAGGAGCTGCGAGAGACAGCTGCTGATATATCGTATCCACACCCAGGACTTGGTCTCCATCGGTGTAGATCAGTTCACCCGCTGAGGGTGTCAAACTACTTGAAAGCACTTTTAAGAAAGTGGACTTTCCGGAACCATTATGGCCAAGGATGGCATAACTCTTGCCGGACTCGAAGGTATAGTTTATATGCCTAAAAATCCATTCATTGTTATACCTCCTACCAATATCTTTTAATGTAATTTTCAAATTCACTAGAATCGACAAAGCGACTACATCGCTCTATTATTGAATCCTTTCATGATACCCCGGCCTGAGTTTCGAATAAAATCCAAAATTTCATCACGGATTTCCGTTGCCTGATATTCAGCTTCTATAATTTCTATTGCTTTAGCCAGATTTCTGTTTTGAACAAAAAGAATGCGATAAAGATTCTGAATCTCGGCAATTTGCTCTTCCGAAAATCCTCTTCTTCTCAATCCAACAGAATTAATACCCGCATAAGAAATCGGTTCACGTGCGGCCTTAACAAAAGGTGGAATATCCTTACGTACCAATGAACCACCGGTAACAAATGCATGCGAACCAATTTTAACAAATTGGTGAACAGCGACCATCCCAGCAAGTACAACATAATCGCCTACTGTAATATGTCCAGCAAGTGTACTGTTGTTCGAAAAAACACAATTATCACCTACTTCACAATCATGTGCAACATGACTATACGCTTGGATCAAACAATTTTTTCCAATGACCGTTCTATACCTATCCTTAGTTCCTCTATTGATTGTTACACACTCACGAATGGTTGTATTGTCTCCAATTTCGGCTGTCGTAATCTCACCATCAAATTTTAAATCTTGAGGTTCGCCAGAGATTACTGCACCGGGATATATTTTACAGTTTTTTCCAATTCGAGCTCCATCCATGATCGTCACATTTGATCCTATCCAAGTGCCTTCGCCAATGACGACATCTTTATAAATGGTTACAAATGGCTCGATGACCACATTTTTAGCAATTTTTGCATCCGGATGAATATAAGCTAATGGCTGTATCATCTATACTACTTTAGTTGTTATTTACTCTTACGATCTGTGCCATAAGCTCCGCTTCGCACACAATTTTCTCTCCTACCATAGCCACACCTTTCATTTTTGCGATACCTCTTCGGATCGGCTCCATCAAGTCGCATCTAAAAATAACAGAATCCCCTGGAGTTACCTGCGCTTTAAAACGTGCATTTTCAATTTTAAGGAATAAGGTCAACCAATTCTCTGGATCAGGGACCGTCTTCAGCACTAAAATTCCTCCTGTCTGTGCCATAGCCTCTACCTGCAAAACACCGGGAAATAATGGCGCACCAGGAAAATGTCCCATAAATAGATCTTCGTTCATGGTAACATTTTTCAAACCCACCACATGTGTTTCCGTCAACTCAAGAATTTTATCGACCATAAGCATGGGCTGACGATGCGGTAAAATCTTCATGATTTCTACTGTATCGTATAATGCAGGCATATTGGGATCGTAAACTTTAATTTTTTTACGTGTTTTATCTTTTTTGATCTGCTCCTTTATCTTTTTTGCAAAAGCCACATTCGCTGCATGACCTGGTCGTGCAGCCATAATATGCCCTTTCAAAGGTCTTCCGACAAGTGCTAAATCTCCAACCATGTCCAACAATTTATGTCGAGCAGGTTCATTTTGGTAACGCAATTGATTATTGTTTAATATTCCTTCCTTAGCAACTGCAACGGTTTCTTTATGAAAAAGATGCGCTAATTTCTGCAATTCCTCGGGAGAAGTCTCCTTATCCACAATAACGATTGCATTACTCAAATCACCACCTTTAATTAGGCCATGATCAACCAACATTTCCAATTCGTGTAAAAAACAAAACGTACGTGAAGAGGCTATTTCTGATTTAAAGTCCTCAATCGATGTTATTGCGGCATGTTGGCTTCCCAACACCGGCGAGTTAAAATCGATCATACAAGTCAAACGATACCCGTCCATCGGCATACCCAGTATTTCAACTTTGCGATCTGGCTCTGCATAATGGATATTATTGGATATCTCATAATAATCCCGGTCAGCATCTTGTTCTTCAAATCCCGCTTCCTCCAGCAACTTCACAAAAATAGCTGAGCTACCATCGAGTATGGGTATTTCAGGGCCATCAATATCAATCAGCACATTATCGATTTGTAAACCAATTAACGATGCCATCAAATGTTCAATTGTACTCACACTTGCTCCATTCTGCGTTATTGTCGTCCCTCTGGAGGTATCCGTCACATTATCCGCATCAACCAAAATTTCTGGTTGTCCCGCTAAATCTACACGTCTGAACTTAAACCAGTGATTTTCCGGAGCTGGCTTGATCGTCATCGATACAATTTTCCCTGTATGAAGACCTACCCCCGAAATTTCAACCTCGTTTTTGATGGTTCGCTGTTTTACATTCATTTCTAATAACATATTTTTAAATCAAAACTTCTTTTGACAAAACATTTATCCCTTAAGCTACATCGATGTTGCCATAGCCGTGCCTGGAATGCTTATTTCATCACCATTAAAGAACAGTTTATTTTCAATGAAAAATAATTATTTCAATTTTTTTTCTACTAACTTTTCTAACTCTTGGATTCGTTTTTCCAACTCAGGGAGGCGTGCAAAAATCACATTAGAACGCAATTGGGGCTGATAAGGCATCACCGGTGTACCGCCCCACTTTTTACCTTCTTCTTTAATCGATCTATTCACTCCTGATTGCGCCTGGATTTGAGAGCCCTTTGCAACAACAATATGACCAACAACCCCAACCTGGCCTCCTAAAACCACATGTTCTCCAATTTTTGAGCTACCAGAAATACCTGTTTGCGCTGCGATCACAGTATTCTTTCCAATATCAACATTATGTGCAATTTGAATCAAATTATCCAACTTAACACCATCACGCACGATTGTAGCACCCATTGTTGCTCTATCGATTACTGTATTGGCGCCGATCTCAACATTATCCTCCACTTGCACATAACCAATCTGAGGTACTTTTTTATATGTTCCGTCTTCTTGTGGTGCAAATCCAAATCCATCCGATCCGATCACAACACCAGAATGTACGACGACATTTTTCCCAATCTTACAATCATGATAAATCTTCACCCCTGGATAGAGTGTTGTATTATCTCCAATCGTTACTTTATCGCCAATATAGACCTGTGGGTAAATTTTCACGTTATCTCCAATGGAAGCTCCGCGTCCAATATATACAAATGCACCGATATAACCTCCTTGGCCGATCTCCGCTTCAGTATGTATAAAATGAGGCTCCTCACGTCCGCTTTTGTCAAGACGGAACTCATTATACATATTCAGAATAGTAGAGAAAGCAGCATATGCATTCTTCACCCGTATGATCGTTAAAGTCGGCTTAGTTGCTTGGGTCAATTGTAAATCTTCATTCACAATTACAATCGAGGCGTCAGTAGTATAAATAAAATGCTCATATTTTGGATTTGACAAAAAAGAAAGATCGCCTTTTTTACCTTCCTCAATTTTGGCAAGGTTACCTACAGTAACTTCTGGATTTCCTTCAATCCGTCCTTCTAATAATGTCCCTATTTGTTGAGCAGTAAATTGCATGGTACAAATCTATGTTTTTTTATTAAAAAATAACTACTTGATGGAAGTAATTGCAACATATCCCACCTCTTTTGGATAACATAAGGCGTATTTAGCCACATTTTTCGATAGTGCTTCTAAATTCCCTAGATCAGAAGCCTCTGTTATATCCACGAGCTCACCGGATTTCAATAATATTTTTATTTGATCCTTGGAAGAATTATAGGCACGGTTTTGAATTTCCTGCATAAATACATAATAATGAATATCCTCCTGAGCCACACCCAGCTCAGCTTGTACTTTCGATTTCACTAAATCTACATATGCTGGCGAGAATGGTTTATTGCTCATGACAGAGCGATATAGATTACGTTTCATAACGCGCTGGCACATTGTACTTAAAATAGAATCCTCATGATGTTCCCATGTTTTTATCGCAGACATAATATCCGTATCATCTAAACGAGTAAACCAATCCAAATGTAACGGATCATCCAAAAAATTAGTTTTGTTGACCTGCTGGCTTAAAAACCAATGAAAAGCCGGGGTAGAAAAGAGCTTATGACCAGTAGCCGTTAAATATTTTGCCCGCTGCAGAATTTTAATCAATAATTGTTCAGCACCGATAACGGTCTTATGTAAATAGACTTGCCAATACATGAGCCGTCGTGCAATCAGGAATTTCTCCACAGAATACAGCCCTTTATATTCCACCACGATTTCATCCGCCACGACATTGAGCATTTTTATGATACGATCAAATGAGATCACGCCTTCCGATACACCGGTAAAAAAACTATCTCTATTGAGGTAATCCATTCGATCAACGTCCAATTGGCTCGACACCAATTGATGGAGAAATCTGCGTTCATATTTATTGTTAAAGATTGTAATTGCCAAGCTTAACCTTCCGTCCAAATCCTGGTTGATACGATCCATCAACAGGGAGGACAATAACTCATGTGAAACTCCTTCAATCAAACTATGCTCCAAAGAATGGGAAAAAGGACCATGACCGATATCATGCAGTAAAATTGCCGAAAGAACAGCCTCCTCTTCATCCGCAGAAATGATGACACCTTTACTCCGCAAAGTTTCCAAAGCCATTGACATCAAATGCATCGCCCCTATGGCGTGCTGAAAACGAGTATGTAAAGCTCCGGGATAGACAAGATGCGTCATGCTCACCTGCTTAATATAGCGGAGCCTTTGAAAATAAGGATGTTGCACTAAGTCGAAGACCAATCCTGTAGGAATAGCGACAAATCCATATACCGGATCATTAATAATTTTATTTTTGTTCAACGTGGCGACAAATTAATACGATCATCAACACTATAAATTATGAAACCGAGCGCTTTAATTACGAAGCCTTGGGTAACACTAGTATAAACTTAAAACAAAGATAGTTAGTTCACCGTTAAGAAATGTTAAAAATAAAATCTAAAGCACGATATTTGCTTATGTTAGCATGAGATCGAAAATCCGATCCTCCCCTCTACTAATAGACATATAATAACAAGATGCAAAAAACACATATCCTTTGGGCTGACGATGAGATTGACTTTCTAAAACCACACATATTATTTTTAGAAAGCAAAGGTTACAAAGTTGACACGGTCAACAATGGAAATGATGCCGTTGAAGCCTTTAAGAATGGTTTTTTCCACCTCGTTTTCCTAGACGAAAATATGCCTGGGCTAACCGGGCTCGAAACACTTGCTATACTCAAATCGATCAACCCTACTGTCCCTGTTGTTCTGGTTACAAAAAACGAAGAAGAACATGTCATGGAAGATGCCATCGGCTCCAAAATAGATGATTATCTGATCAAGCCGGTCAACCCCAAGCAGATCTTGATGACAATTAAAAAATTAACGGAGAACAAGCGTCTTGTCAATGAGAAAACATCCATGGCCTATCAACAAGACTTCCGCAATTTAGGGATGATTCTAAATGACAATTTGGATTTCAATCAATGGTCAGAAGTCTACAAAAAATTGGTCTACTGGGAATTGTCTCTCGAAAAGCTTGAAGATAACAATATGCATGAAATTCTGACGATGCAAAAATCCGAAGCAAACATGCAATTCTCAAAATTTATTGAAAACAACTATATACAATGGATTAATCGTCCCGAAAACGCGCCCATTCTATCCCACCAGCTATTTAAGAAGAAGGTATTTCCGACCATAGAAGATCATATTCCGACATTTTTCTTTCTAATAGACAATTTGCGTTTCGATCAATGGAAAATTATCAATGAGGTCATTACCGATTATTTTAGACTTGAGGAGGAGATAACCTATTACAGTATTTTACCAACAGCAACACAATATGCTAGAAATGCCATCTTTAGTGGCTTAACTCCACTGGAAATGGAAAAACGCTTTCCGAAATTATGGCAAAACGATGAAGATGAAGGCGGCAAGAATTTATATGAGGATAAATTTTTGGAAGATCAGATCAAACGACTTTACCGCAAGTCCATAAAACACTCCTACACGAAAATTTTGACCCTGGAACAAGGAAAGGATGTGTTAGACAATCTTGGTAATTTGATGCACAATCAACTGAATGTATTGGTGTATAACTTTGTTGACATGCTTTCTCACGCACGTACAGACAGCTCTATGATTCGTGAATTAGCAAACGATGAAGCGGCATATCGCTCGCTTACATTGTCATGGTTTGAACACTCACCTTTATTAGAGGTTATAAAATGGCTCTCTCAAAAGAAAGTTCGTGTGATCATTACAACCGACCACGGCACGATCCGGGTAAAAAAACCAAGTAAAATAGTTGGTGACCGCAACACAAATACAAATTTGAGATATAAGCAAGGGAAAAACCTGAACTATATTGACAAAGATGTTTTTGCTATCAAAAATCCCCACGAGGCACAGCTGCCTAAACTTCATGTAAGTTCAACATACGTTTTTGCCAAAGAAGATTCGTATTTTGTTTACCCTAACAACTACAATCAATTTGTCAATTACTTTAATGGAACATTCCAACATGGTGGAATATCGCTGGAAGAAATGATTATCCCCTTTGCGACATACCTACCGAAATAGTAATTTTGCAACATGGAAATTATTGTAAATACCACAGCAGATCTATCTCAAGCGGCTCAGACACTTTTAAATAGTTTTCCAAAGGACCGGATTTTTCTATTATATGGTTCCATGGGAGCAGGAAAGACAACTTTTGTAAAACACCTGTGTAAACAATTGAATGTACAAGATAGTACATCTAGTCCAACATTCTCCATTGTTAATGAATATGAGTCTCCAGCTGGCCCCGTATATCACTTTGATTTTTACCGCATTAAAGATGAACAGGAGGCATTCGATTTTGGTTATGAGGAATATTTCTATTCCGGTGCTTATTGCTTTGTTGAGTGGCCGGAGAAAATCCCCAACTTACTTCCTGAAGAAGCAAAAGAGATACATATTAGCATCCTAGATGCAACAACACGTCAAATTTCTATTCGTTAACTACCTTTTTTTCGACTCCCTACTATGGCTCATTCATCCTCTTGTCAATATATTCCAACTGATATCCATGTGCCCGGATTAGCGGCTATACATGCCGAACACTTGAGCTTTTCCTTTCATGAGAACAATATGCAGTTTGCTGTTGAAAATAGTTCTTTCGATATCGACGAAGGAAAAATAACAGCGATCATTGGTGAATCTGGTAGTGGAAAAAGTACCTTGCTTAGACTTATATACGGTCTTTTGGAACCAACTGGTGGCATTGTGCGCTATAAAGGTTGGCAGGTCCCGACGCGCAAGGACAAGCTGATCCCCGGACATGATGCCATGAAATTAGTCTCGCAAGGCTTTGACGATTTGAATACGTATGCCAATGTATGGGATAATGTTGCTTCCCAATTGCCAAACACAGATATCAAACGCAAACAAGACAAAACTGCGGAAATATTACAACGTCTACGGATTGATCACCTCGCTAAAAAAAGAGTAGCCGACATCAGTGGCGGAGAAAAACAACGCGTCGCAATCTGTCGTGCACTAATCAACGAGCCTGAAGTCTTACTTATGGATGAACCATTCAATCAGGTCGATGCCTCTTTTAGGGATACCTTACAACAGGACATCAAGGATATTGTTAAAGAAACCGGGCTAACCGTCATTTTAGTTTCACACGATCCGACGGAAGTACTTGCCCTGGCAGATAATCTTATTGTGATGAAATCTGGCAAAATCCTGGATCAAAACAACCCACATGTGTTGTACAGCAATCCATCGCACCCTTATACTGCCCAATTATTGGCAAAAAGCAATATATTACAGGTTGAGCAAGCTCAAAATTTAGGCATAGCAAGCGAAAAACCAATCGCGATACATCAAGAATGGATCTCAATCAGTCCTGCTGAGCAGTCTACTTTTTTTGTGAAAGATGTCCGATTCAGAGGTTTTTATTATGAAATCGTCGTCAGCAATAATGAGATTAACTTACATGCGATTATTACATCGCAAATAATTCCACAAAAACAACAGGCTGTTGACCTAACAATATCCCACTGGATCTCTTTTGACCATTAATTGCATAGCTTAGTCCTGTGTATCAAGCCAAGATAAAAATGCGTCAAACCATAACTTATCCGAAGTTTTGTTAATTAATCCAAAACCGTGTCCCCCTTGCTCAAAGGTATAAAGCTTGTTGGGTACTTTTGACTTGTCCAGAGCAGCAATCATTCTATAACTGTTTTCTATCGGTACAGCTGTATCGTCTTTGGCATGTACAAAGAAAACCGGACAAACTTCAGGAGATACCTGCAAATTGGAAGAAAAAAGGTTGATTTGGTCTTCTGAAGGGTTTTCTCCGATGAGATTTATACGCGAACCTTTGTGTGTGATATCATTTTGCATAGAGATTACAGGATAAATTAATCCAGCAAAATCAGGTCTTAGGGATACATGTGAAGGATTCACTATATAGTCTTTCTTAAACTTCGTTATTAAAGTGGAAGCCAAATGTCCGCCTGCGGAAAATCCGATAACCCCCACCTTTCGAAGTCCGGGGTGCAGGGTTCTGATCAATTGCATTGCCCGCTGCGCGTCCTGAAGAGGCCCTATAGATTTGTCACGCATGATATTCGGCGAAGGCAATCGATATTGCAAAACATATGCCGAATACCCATTTTTCACCAACTCTTTAGCAACGGCATGTCCCTCATGATCCATTGCGATATGAGCATACCCGCCCCCAGGAATAACCAGTACGGCGATATTTTTATCGACACTTTTATCTGCTGTATAGGCAAATAGCTTGGGGACGTTCTTTTCTAAATTTACCTGCTCTTTATCAGTCGCATTTGGAATAGAATCTGCATAAAGGTTGATTGCCTCCTGCGCTTTAACAAGCGAGATCAAGGAACATAAAATCATAAAAACTTTTTTCATTTAAATAACATTTAAAAAAGATCGCAAAATTATATTTACTAGAAATATCCTTCCATTTTACATGCAACATCTGCATGGAGTAGATCAAGAAGCAGCTGGATACGCTTAGAATTTATAACGAAGAGACGACTAATAAATCTAAATCCTTTGCTGTCATATTAAACCTGGAGGCCATATCTATATTCGTCAGATTACCTTGATACAAATAAATGGAACTTCGAATACCAGGGTTCTTCCAAATGGCATTTTTCAATCCCCCGAGTTCAGCAAAATCGAGTAAAATCGAAGTGAAGATATTGCTCATGGCATAGGTGGCTGTTCGCGCTACCCGAGACGCTATATTAGGAACACAATAGTGAATAACATCAAATTTCCGAAAGATAGGTTTATCGTGAGAGGTCACCTCCGAAGTTTCAAAATTGCCCCCTTGATCAATGCTTACATCTATAATAACGGAATTGGGTTTCATTTTAGAAACGGTCTCTTCCGAAATCACGCAAGCGGAACGTCCATTAAGCGCTCGTAAAGCACCGATAACAACGTCTGAACTGATCACGGCTTTGTTTAAAATAATAGGTTGTATAACAGATGTAAACACAAGACTACCCAGGTTATTTTGTAGGCGTCTAAGTTTATAAATCGAATTATCAAATACTTTTACCTCTGCTCCTAGCGCCAAAGCCGTCCGAGCAGCTTGTTCACCAACGGTCCCTGCGCCGATAATAACAACTTCGGTCGAGGCTACCCCGGTAACGCCGCCGAGCATCAGTCCCTTGCCTCCAAATGCATTGCTCAGATACTCTCCAGCAATTAAAGTTGCCGTCGCCCCTACGATTTCACTCATAGCACGAACCACAGCTAGGCAACCGCCCTCATCTCTTAAATATTCGTAAGAAATTGCGGTAATTTTTTTATGCATTAATGCCTTTAAGACATCCAAGTTCATAAGTGAAGGTTGCTGAGAAGATAATAAAAGCTGTCTTTCTTTCATCAGCTTGACTTCACTAATTACAGGGCTGCCAACCTTGATGATCAGATCCGCTTGGTACACTTCTTCTCTTGAAGATACAATACGGGCTCCCTGCTCACTATAATGGTGATCCAAAAAATTGGCTCCTGCTCCTGCTCCCGTCTCAATGATTACTTCGTGCCCATTTTCTACCAATAATGCAACCGCTAATGGTGTCAGGCAAATTCGCTTTTCCTGAAGCGAGATTTCTTTTGGAATGCCAATAAATAAACTTTTTGCATTCTTTTTCTTCTCAAACAGCATCTCTTTTGGAGAAATCATAGCCTGACTCGCAAGCTTTCCTAACTCATTCATCTTGTAAAATTGATCGTTAGCTAAAATTACAATAAATAATCAATCTTATCAAACGAAGATAAATTTGGTTTGGCACAGCTTTGGAATGAAACAAATTTATCTACATTTGTTTTAAATTAATCAGATATAATACCATGCTCAGTAAAGTCAATATAGTGCCACGGTGGATCATTTTTTTATTGGACATCTTTAGTGTATCCGTCGCTTATCTCCTCGCAAATGTCATTTATTATGATTTTAATTTCGATTTTTTACTCGATATTAATTTTAGCATTCGTTACATTTTATTTATCGGTGTATGTTCTTTGTCGTTCTATCTCTTTAAAATGTATACTGGGATCGTGCGTTACACAAGCGCCATCGATTCCATACGTATATTATCAACGATAACATTCAGTGTGTTTGTTCTCCTCGTTATAAAACTAGTTATCCAAGCAAATGAAATCGAGCGCAACATTCCAACGGCACTCATTATCTTCTTTGCCCTATTCTCCTTCCTTATTTTAACTGTATATAGAACAATTATTAAGATTTTCTTTCTATACACCAAAAAAGTCAACGGTTCCAGAAAAAAAACACTGATCTACGGAGCTGGTGATTTGGGGATTGCTGTAAAAAGAACCTTAGACCATGATGTACGTTCCAAAAATGCTATTGTAGGATTCTTGGATGATAATGATCAAAAAATCAACAAAGTAATTGATGGGACCAAAATTTACTCTTCTCAAAAGTTTAGCCACCTCATCAACACACTAAATATTGAAGAGGTCATCATCGCGTCACACAACATCCCTTCGGACCGCAAAAATGAAATAACAGATGTCGCGCTCGAAAAAAACGTCAATATTTTAACACTTCCGCCCGTTAAAAAGATCATGAATGGCGACCTTAACCCCAATCAGATTCAGAAAATAAAAATTGAAGATTTGTTGGAAAGGGAGCCGATCAAGATTAACGACGACCACATCTTAAGCCAGACGAAGGGCAAAAGAATCCTTGTTACTGGAGCAGCCGGTTCTATCGGAAGTGAAATTGCAACCCAATTGGGAAGATACGAGCCCCAGATGATTATTCTTTGTGACCAAGCAGAGTCCCCCTTACATAATCTCCAGCTTGACCTTCAAGATGAATTCCCAAATCAAGTCTATCATACTTATATAGCAGACGTCCGAAGTACAAAAAGGATGCAATTGCTTTTTGACACGTTCAAGCCGCACTATGTTTATCATGCGGCAGCATACAAACATGTGCCAATGATGGAAAACCATCCTTTGGAAGCGGTACAGACCAATGTTATGGGAACAAAGAATTTGGCGGATTTAGCCGTAGAATTTCAGGTTGAAAAATTTGTCTTTGTCTCTACCGATAAAGCTGTAAATCCCACGAATATCATGGGGGCGACAAAACGTATCGCAGAAATCTATGTACAATCGTTAAACAATCATTTGGAAAATACATTGGGGGCAAGTGTTCACACCAAATTTATAACAACACGCTTTGGCAATGTCTTAGGCTCCAATGGATCTGTTATCCCCCGATTCAGGGACCAGATTCAAAAAGGTGGCCCTGTAACCGTTACTCATCCAGAAATTACACGGTATTTTATGACCATTCCCGAAGCATGCCGACTAGTCCTTGAAGCTGGAACAATGGGACAAGGTGGCGAAATTTTTGTCTTTGATATGGGTAAATCTGTAAAAATAGTAGAGCTAGCTAAAAAAATGATTCGCCTTTCGGGATTTAAACCGAATGAAGATATTGAAATAAAATTCACGGGATTAAGGCCTGGTGAAAAACTATATGAGGAATTACTAAATGATTTAGAGAATACCTTACCGACGCACCACGAGAAAATCATGATCGCCAAAGTCAGAGAAAATAATTATGATAGGGTGTGTATGAAAATCGGAGAATTGCAACAGCGTTTAGCGACGCAGAACAAAAACGAAGTTGTCTATCAAATGAAAATTATTGTACCTGAATTCAAAAGTAAAAACTCCATCTACGAACAGCTAGATAAGGAAATTGAACTATCGAATGAGTCGGAAAACCAAAGTTAATTCACGTTAAAATTTGCAAAACACTTGCAAATTTGCTCGAAAAGTGTATTTTTGCAATCCATATTTTACTGATTAGTAATGTCTAAAAACACAAATAATACAAATCAAGGTTTCAAACCTTTAAAAGGATCTTTTTTTCAAGATAACCAAAAAAGTGTCGTGTTCATTTTAGGTGGTATCGTTGTATTGATCTTACTTTATTTTGGTTATCAAAAGCTTTATCTAGATCCAAGAGCAGAAGAAGCTTCGAATCGTATGTACAAAGCAGAACAGCTTGCTACAATTGATTCGTTACAAAGCAAAGCAATCATGGGCGATGGTGCATTTCTTGGATTTAAACAAATTGCGGACGAATATTCCAATACAAAATCCGCAAATATTGCAAACGCATATTTAGGAGGTTTGTATTTGCGTCAAGGTAAATTCGATGAAGCTGCAAAAGCGCTTGAAAAATATGCTCCGACAGGAAGTCAAATTCTAGATCCACTCGTAATTGGTTTAACAGGTGATGCTTATTCAGAATTAAAAGACTACAAAAAAGCTGCAGACTACTATAAGCAGGCTTCTGAAAAATCAAGCAACTCGTATACAACTCCACTCTTTTTGAAAAAACTAGGACTTGTATATGAAGCCCAAAATGACTACAAAAGTGCAGAGACAGCTTACAAAAAGATTAAAACAGATTTTCCGGAGAGCCAAGAAGCTTCAACAATTGATGGTTTATTAGGCCGTGTACAAGCACATTTATAATAGAATAATTATAAAAATATACTAAAAAGAGGCTATTTGATAGCCTCTTTTTTTGTGACCATCTAAAATCACTATCTTTGTTCCTATTATGGCAAGTAGCATTAAAAATTTATCCGACTTTTCGCATATTCAGGTTGCGGATGCAAGTCCATTCAAATTTGCAATCGTTGTTGCACAATGGAATGCAGAAATCACAGGTGCATTATTGAATGGTGCAATTACAGGCTTAGAGAAGCATGGCGCTCAAGAAAAAAATATCCAAGTCATCGAGGTTCCTGGAAGTTTCGAATTAATTTCGGGAGCAGATCTTGTGTTCAGAAACCAGAATTTTGATGCTGTTATTTGTTTAGGCTGCGTCATTCAGGGTGAGACGAGACACTTTGATTTTATCTGCGATGCAGTTGCAAATGGCATTGCCAATGTAGGGCTCAAATACAATAAACCGGCCATTTTTGGTGTATTAACTACTGATAACCTTCAGCAAGCATTGGATCGTGCTGGTGGAAAACATGGCAACAAAGGTGAAGAAGCTGCTATTACAGCAATACAAATGGCTCATATTGCCAAAAAATTCTAGTTTGGTATTAATTTTGCCTACCATTCAATGATGAAAAGTATTACTGAGCACAGCTTATTACTCAGTTACTTATATTTTATACAAATCGATTAATAACATATTCAGTTATCTTATTAATCGATTTTTATTTTTTCACTGGAATAAATTGTTATTGAATTGTTTTGATTGTATTGTAAATCAGATGTACAACAATCGATAGTTTTATAGACAATGACGCAATGATGAAGTTTATCCCGATCAATTTTGATACGGCTTACTTGATGATTGTTTCTTAAAAAAATAGGATTATGAAAACATTATCGAATGTACTCTTGGTCGTTATGCTGACGTTATTCTGTCAGCTGGATCTAGTGGCGCAAGACGATAGTCTAAACAAGCAGATTTGGCAAAGTATTGGTGGCCAGGAAAAATGGGATTCTTTGCAATATTTGGCATTCTCAGCAAAGGGAAATACCATCTCCGACCAATTGTCAAAAGAAGAGCGAAAATTCTTGTTCAATCGCAGCACCGGAGCATGTCGATTTGACGGCTATAGCGCCACAGATCAGGTGACCTATCTGTTTAATTTTAAGAATCCAGGGGCCGATAAACTCTTTATTGAAGGGAATATAGCTGGAGATGGGCCAGAGCTAAAAAAGTCAATTAAAAACCAGCTATTTTCGGATCTCAATCTACTACTTTTACCCACCTTGATCGGACAGAAGAATGTGCAGCTAAAAAGTCAGAAGGAAAGTTTCAGCGCTGGACAAAAATTAACGATAGCAACTATCAGCTCGTCAGGCCCTATCTTTGGTTCAAAGATGGATGGTTTGCTTTACATTGATCAAAATACCGGTGAGATTGTACGTTACGAATACACAGATAAGGGCGAAAAAAACACTTATGAAGTGAGCAAATATAAGGAGATTGGCGATGGTATACGTTTACCTAGTTTCTTCAATTCGACAAGCAATGACCAAAAGAGTTGTATATTCTCCGCTATTTCGTCTTTTGTACAAGTAGAACAGAAAAAATTTACAGAACTATAATATGATTAACTGGATAGAATTAAATACAGAGGAACAGTTACAGGAGCTTTATCAATCTGATAAAGTTGCAGCCATCTTTAAACATAGCACGACTTGTGGTATCAGCAATATGGCTAAGCGCAGTCTTGAGCGTATGTCTGCGACGTCAGACCATGATTATGCAATCTATCTTTTAGATCTTTTGCGCTACCGTCCATTATCAAATGAGATTGCCCAACGTTGGAATGTAACACATCAATCCCCTCAGATACTGATTGTTGAAGGAAAAGAAAGTCTATATGATGCTTCCCATGGCGATATCCAATTTGATGAGATTGAACAATACCTGACGGCAATTTAAATAGTATAGGCCGTAATCGCTGTTCAATAAAAAATAGTTAACAAAATTTATCCCAAGGGGTTAATATGTTATATTGATCCCTTGGGATATATTATGATGATGAAAACAGCTGTGCTGGCTATTTATAAATTTCTACTGTTATCTTACCGTCTTTGGTCACGGTACCCCGGTACATCCCGGCAGTATTAAAAGGCATAGCAACATGTCCATTTTTATCCAGTGCGATCAGGCCGCCATTTCCGCCCATTTCACCAATCCGATCGATCACTTGCCGGCTCGCCTTATCAACATGTTCACCTTTGTATTCCATTAAAGCCGACACCGAATATGCAGCCACGGTGCGGATATAATATTCTCCCCATCCAGTACAGGAAACAGCACAGGTATTATTGTTCGCATACGTTCCAGCACCAATAATTGGCGAATCTCCGACACGTCCAAACTTCTTGTTTGTCATCCCTCCTGTAGATGTACCGGCGGCCAGGTTACCTGCTTTATCCAAAGCAACACAACCAACTGTACCAAATTTAGCATCCTTATTGATGATTCCTAAACGTGAGCTTTGTTTTTGATCGTGATCTAGTTGTGTTTGCGTACTGTCCTCCCTGTTCACTTTCTGCAAAGCATCCCAACGTGCTTTAGTCCAAAAATAAGAAGGATCTACGATGGTTAGCCCCACTTTTCTTGCAAATTCTTCGGCACCTTTCCCCACCATCATAACGTGCTCAGACTGTTCCATCACCGCTTTTGCTGCTGAGATTGGATTTTTGATCGTCGTCACTCCTGCAACTGCGCCCGCAGCCAAGGATTTACCATCCATAATGGAGGCATCCAGCTCGTTGCGTCCGTCATGTGTAAAAACCGCTCCTTTCCCTGCATTAAACAAAGGTGAGTCTTCCATCACATGGATAGCCGATTCGACGGCATCCAAACTGGATTTACCTTCTTGCAACTTTTGGTAGCCTATACGAAGTGCTTGCTCTAAGACAATCCGATAAGCTTGTTCCATCGAATCTGTCATATTCTTTTTCAAGATCGTCCCCGCTCCACCATGGATCGCCAAAACAAATCCGCCCTCTGTCACGTTTACAGATTTTTTATACGACTTACAGGAGATAGCCAACAGGGCTCCCGCAATTATCACAGCACTTATCTTGAGCTTATTCATCTTCTTTCTCCCACCATTCTGAAGATTGTAAATCATCTATCTCACGACGGTCTTTTTTCGTAGGACGCCCTGTACCGCGATCGCGTTTTAGGACAGGAGCATGAAATACGGATTTAAACCCTACCGTTTCTTCTACAGGCGTCTGATCTTCGTAGAATTGAACAGCAGTCTTGGCGTCAACACGACGGTCTAAAAGACCTGTCACCTGCACCACTTTTTTTTCAATTCCCTTTTGGATATGGTATACATCTCCGATCTTAACTTCATAAGAGGGTTTTATATTTTGGCCTTTGAGTTTTACTCGTCCAGCCTTACAGGCCTCTGTTGCCAAGGTTCTTGTCTTAAATAAGCGAATTGACCACAAATATTTATCAATTCTCAATTTTTCTGATGTTCCAGCCATATTTACAAAAATAATTATATTCAGAAACTATCGGGGCCCCTTCCAGGTAAATTAACATATTTCCGTTATAAATATATGCTTAAAGCACAAGGAGCCATGGATAAAGTTGCTTTTAACTGCAACTTTATCTAAGTTTGTACATCAAAATAAACTAATTCAAATAAGCAAACAAATAATATGGTAGAGCCACTTAAAAAATTGATTGAGGAAGCTTGGGAAGATAGACAATTATTGGAGTATAAAGAATATACAGAAGCGATCCGCGCTGTTATCATGAAGTTGGATAGCGGTGAAATCCGTGTGGCTGAGATGATCGGTACAAGATGGCATGTAAATGATTGGATAAAAAAAGCGGTCATCTTATATTTTCCAATCAATGATATGCGCGAAATGACTGCAGGTCCTTTTGTGTTTCATGATAAAATGAAATTAAAAACAGACTACAAGCACACAGGTGTACGTGTTGTACCTGGAGCTTCCGCTCGTTTAGGTGCATATTTGGCTAAAGGAGTGATTATGATGCCTTCTTACGTTAATATCGGTGCTTATGTAGACGAAGGTACCATGGTGGATACCTGGGCAACTGTTGGCTCTTGTGCGCAAATTGGGAAACATGTACACTTAAGTGGCGGCGTCGGAATTGGAGGTGTATTGGAGCCGGTACAAGCAGCCCCGGTTATTATTGAGGACAATGTTTTTATCGGTTCAAGAGCGATCGTAGTAGAAGGCATTCGTGTAGAAAAAGAGGCTGTATTAGGTGCCAATGTTGTATTGACAGCCTCAACAAAAATTATCGACGTTACGGGACCTGAACCTGTAGAATATAAAGGTTATGTACCTGCCCGCTCTGTTGTTATTCCGGGTTCTTACACCAAGAAATTTGCAGCGGGGGAATACCAAGTTCCTTGCGCTTTGATCATTGGTCAACGTAAAGAGTCTACAGACAAAAAGACTTCATTAAATGACGCACTACGTGATCATAATGTAGCTGTATAAAGTTAAAACTAGTATAAAGATAAGATGAGTGCATTCGTAGATCGTGAGGATTTGAATAAGGCCTTGGAGACGTTAAAAAACGGCGGATTAATTCTATACCCCACCGACACCATTTGGGGGATAGGCTGTGATGCCACCAATCCAGAAGCCGTGGAGAAAGTTTTCCAACTAAAAGGAAGAGATAAATCCAAAAGTCTGATCGTCCTTTTACACAACGACAATCAATTAGCGAGTTATGTCAATGAAATCCCGGATGTGGCTTATCAACTTATTGAATATACAGAAAAACCCTTGACAATTGTCTATTCGAATGCCAAAAATCTTGCGCCCAATGCAATTGCTGAGGACGGTTCAATTGGCATTCGAATTGTCAAACACCCTTTTTGTGAACAGCTTTTGCAACGGTTTCGCAAACCGATCATTTCAACTTCGGCAAATATCAGTGGTGAGCCAACGGCAAAAGATTTTGACGAAATATCGGATGCCATCAAGGATGGGGTAGACTATATTGTTACCTATGACAGAAACGTAACAACAGATGGGAAATCATCTACTGTCATGAAGCTGGACCCTAGTGGTAAATTTGAATTTATTAGAAAATAGCATGAAAAAGATCGTTTTATTTTTTGCATTAGCCTTTGCTGTTACCAATATATCTTTGGCACAGCAAAAGGATATTCCCGGCGCCAAACCTGGTGTAAAATATGGGAAAGAAATCTCTGCGTCCAATGCGATTTCAGTAGCAAAGCTTGAAAAAGAACTTACGCAAAAGAACGCATTCAACGGAAAGGTAGCCGGTAAGGTCGTTGAGGTATGTAAGAAAAAAGGCTGTTTCATGACGTTGCAACGGGAAGGTGAAGAGCCTATTACCGTTCGTTTTAAGGACTATGGTTTCTTCATGCCAGCAGACATTGTCGGTAAAACGGTTGTTGTCGAGGGTATTGCGAAGAAAAAAGAAGTTTCCGTAGCGTCGTTACAACATGCGGCAAAGGATCTGGGTAAATCACAGGCTGAAATAGATCAGATTACTCAACCTAAAAAAGATATTAGCATTATTGCCGACGGCGTTTTGGTTGTCAAATAAGCCCTTCTCACCAAGCCTAGCATTGTTCTGATGAAAATATTCCAGCCTTCACCCTGTCATTCCATACTGGTCGATGGTACCTTAATGGCTTTCGAAAAGCCCATTATTATGGGGATACTCAATGTGACTCCAGATTCATTTTATGATGGTGGCGACAATACAACCGTCGAACTTGCGGTAGAGAAAGCCAAGAAGCTATTGCTTGAAGGTGCTCAAATCCTTGATATTGGCGCCTATTCCTCACGTCCAGGTGCTCCATTGATTTCATCACAGGAGGAAATGGATCGAGCTCTTCCTGCTATTCGGGCGATTAAAACTGCATTTCCTGACGCAATTTTATCAATAGATACCTTTAGGGCAGACGTTGCCGCTGCGGCAATCGATGCGGGAGTGCACATCATAAATGATGTTTCGGGAGGTACACTCGACGATAACATGTTCGCCACGGTAGCAAAATATCAAGTTCCGTATATTCTCATGCATATGCGCGGTATTCCCGAAAATATGCAGGAAAAAACCGATTACAACGATATTGTAACTGACGTAGCCACCTTTTTAGGTGACCGCATTGCGACGCTAAGAAGTATGGGGGTGAAAGATATTATTCTTGATCCGGGATTTGGTTTTGCAAAGACAGTGGAACAAAACTATGAGTTACTCTATCGTGTCAATGAACTTCATTACTTTGAATTACCAATTTTGGGCGGAATATCCCGTAAATCCATGATTTATAAAAAAATCGGAATCACTGCCCAGGAAGCTTTAAACGGCACCACTGCTTTAAATACGCTACTTCTCGAAAGAGGTGTACAAATTCTCCGCGTACATGATGTAAAGGAAACGAAGCAATTGGTTGATCTCTTCTATTCGTAAATCAGCATTATTTGCCTACAAATTTCGGATCACTTAATGTTTTAATAAAAGCGATGATCGCTTCCTTTTCTTCTTCTGTCATAGGAATTCTTTTTCCATTTTCTTTCAAAATCGGATCAAGGTTAGCTGCATCCAAAACACCCTTGTCGAAATAATCCAGCACAGATTTCAACGTTGGGAACTGCCCAAAACTTCCATAAGGCGCTGTATACTCCGCATTTCTTAAAGAAGGTACCCGAAAAGCCATATAGTCTGTATCAATACCTGTGATACGTGCTCGCCCGGCCTCATCTGGATGTTTGTTTAACGGAAACCCGACATTTCTAAAACTCTGATCGGTAAATAATTCTGATGCATGGCAGCTTTCACATTTCAATTTAAACAGCTGATACCCCCGTTCTTCCTCAATAGTGAATTGCTCCCCTTCACCTCGTTTTACCTTGTCATATTTACTGTCGGCTGAAATTAGGGTATACTCATATTGTCCAATGCTTTTATAAATTCGTTCAGGTGTAATATTCTCATCGCCAAAAGCCTTCTTGAACAATACTTTGTAGTCAAAATCCCCATTAATTTTGCCGATAACCTCCAAGATAGAAGAGTTCATCTCTTCATGCGTGATAATTGGAACTAAAGGTTGCTTTTCCAGTTCGAGTATATTGCCATCCCAATTATAAAATTTCATAAAAGCCAAATTCTGCAAAGGCGGCGTATTCCGAAATCCAACACGATCATCTATCCCTACCGCCTGCATTTTTCCATCGGAAAAAGCCAATGCGGGGTTATGGCAACTGGCACATGATATCGTATTATTTCCACTGAATCTTTTCTCATGAAACAGCTTTCCCCCCAATTCAACACCATATTTTGTTGGCTTATTGCTCTTAAACGCATTATTTAGACTCGGAAAATCCGCAGGAATGTTGAAAGTGACTATAGGGTTATCTTCCAGCTTAGAATCAACAATATCATCCCTACTACAGGATAAAGCAATCACTATAATGGTCAGGATTAAGATGACTTTTTTCATCCTATTAATTTTATCAAGGGTTGATGAATATTCAAAATGTACACAATAGTCTGATGCAGAAAGCATCCGTTCGCTTTTATGCCTAATGTGTTTTCCATAAATGGCTACAATCGCATTCCAGATCATAGCCATTTACATCATATTTAGTTAGAAACACCTTCAACAGTGAACATCCCTGCTGTATCGCTGCTTCCGTTGCCGCCAAGATTATCAACAAACTTCACCATTTCCACTGCTGAATGAATACTAGGTGTAGCATTATTGGCCCCCAAGGTGATGGTATTCGTTTTACCGCTTAGGAGCTTATCGAAATCTGCCCTGATGTTAATCTGTGGTATACTTTTTCCAACAGTAACTATGGAAGGTAAATTCAAGGTAATGTCCCGGTAAGCATCTACGCCCTGTTTATAAGTGGATTCATCGCCGTTTGTACCGTTGACCGTACTCCCTGTGTGAATAGACAACTCTTTATGATCAACACCATAAAAGCCCTCCAATTTCGTAAATCGGTAACCTGTCCCCCATTCCCAATGCATTTTAGTATCATTTGCTCCTGCTGTTGCATAGAAAACTGGGAATCTCAGTTGATCCAGAGTATTTATTTCCTGTTTTACCCCCAAACCGAATTTGATCTGTTTATACTCGCCAACAGGTATATTACTCAGTACATAATTTAAAGTTGCTGCTTTCGCCTGATCAATTACTGTAGCCCCTTTATCCAGGTCATTTACATTATAAGGGATCTCAGACCCGTCGGCTTTAATAAGTCTGATATTGCTAATTACATACTTTAGCTCAGAAAACTGATACAGTTGTCCGCTGGCGGATGTATTTGTCGTGGCAGCTGGGGAATCTGCACTACCCAGCACAATTGTTGTATTTTTAAATGTATTGTTGAAATGTAAGTTAACACTGTTAGCGACGTCTTCACTTTTGCTACAAGAAACCATAACCAAAGAGATCATCAGGAGTTTAATTGCATTGTTTTTCATTTTATTTTTAAGTTCTAAGGTATTTAAAAATTGATTTTTAAGGATGTAAAGATATTCCTACCCATGCGTGGTATATTTCCCCAATCCGCATAGGTACTATAGTATTCATTGAAAAGGTTCTCCGCACCGACCTGAAACGCGGCATTTAATTTCCCAATATTGAAGTTATAATCTGCCGAAACATTCCAAATCTTATAGGATGCAGTTTGGTCCTCTCCGTATTCAGGACTAAAATTGACTTGACTAAAGTCCCCGTTCATTGAAGTTTGCACGCCGATCATTTTGTATCGGTAATGCACTGATGTTTGATAACTTAAGGGACGTATAAAGGGCAGGTTTCCGCCCATATTGTCTTGCCCTCTGGCATAGGTAAGTATAGCTTTCCAATCTAGACCTGGCAAAATTTGATATTGCGCATTGAGTGCCAGATTAAACAGCGTCGCATGATCTAAAGAGGTATAGCCTTTTACGCCTACCGATTGATAGTTCATGGGGCTACCCAAACTCAAAATCCGGCCAATAATGTAGTCTTGTATAAAGAAATAATTGGCCTTGGCCCCAATGCTTAGCTTTCCGGTCTTAAATCCGGCACTGGCATTGGCTTCATAAGAAACTTCATTTTTTAAATTTGGATTTCCGATATAGTCATAACGATCGAAACTGTTATAGATGTAGTAACCATACGCTTCCGAAACAGAAGGAGCACGATGCCCAAACCCTGTTCCTAGAGAAAAGTCAAACTGACCAATATTTAACTGATAGCTAGCATGTAGGCTCGGCAGAATTCTATTTTTCTTCTGTGGAGAACCCGGATGGAAGATCCAGTTGAATTCAACGTATTTCGAATAGTTATAGTTCAAACCCAATGAACCCCCAAAGACAAGTCTACTGATATCAGAAAGATCTAACGAGTTATTAATGGCTACACTCGCGAATCGTGTGGTCACCCATGGCCAGCTATAGGCAAACATGGTCTGTTTGGATCGATCTTGCGGATACATACGCATCTCAGCTATCGATAGATTATCGTAAGCATTTACCTGTATTTCCGAAGAATAACGATCTTTCTGCAGATTAATTTTAGATAAAAGACCGTAGGTCGTACTCCAGCCTGGCATATCCATATGGACCAAATTCTCCGGACGGGTTGTATCATCCATATAGTGCTCAACAGCATTAAAATAAACTTTGGTGTCCCATACTTTTACCAAGCCCTCTTCAAACAACTGTTTGTATGTAGCGGAAGTGATGATCGCTCTGGATAAGGATAGGTCCATTGGTAAAGCTGGAAATCCCACATCTTTTGCCCGATCAAAAATAGCATCCACCCTAACGGCAGAGAGCGGACTTGTTTTATAGGCCAAGCCCAAAGACGCATTGAATTTATTATATTGCGAATGCCGTACTTCATCGTCATTTCCATCATAATAATTTCCAGCCTTCCGGAAGGCAATACTTCCATCTGCCACAAATTTGTCGCTCGAGTAATATAAATTTCCAAGATTGAACGTCTGCTTATTATTGAATTCAAAACCTGTCTGATAGGCTCCGCCAATTTTTTTCTGCAGCCCAAACGAGGTATTCCTTCTTTTTAGATCTATACTGCCCGCGACCGTAGCGCCATGCAGATTACCCTCCTGCCCCGATTTAATATCGATGGCAGCAAGATTATTACTTTCTACATAAGAGGTTATCGGGTCCATTTTATCCGTACATGCTCCAAAGACATGCATCCCGTCGATCGTAATTATCGAACGCTCGCTACTCATATTATTGAGTAGGGGTTCCCAAGCGTAGGCACCACGTTTGATGAAGCTGATATTACTTGCAGAAGCCAAATATTCATCCACGGAGACTGTCATCTTTAGATCGTTTTCGATCCTCCTTTTAGTAGCTGCGGTGACTGTAACCTCCGCTAGACGTCTCGTGGTATCGCGCGTAATAGGATTGTTTTGTCCGTGTACGTTCCATCCCAAAGACAACATAAAGAGCATAACACTTATTTTCTTCATAGCCTCTAAAATAGAATGTCGATGTATAACTCACTTTTACGCCCTTCTACCCCAGGTGTAAAGTCTTTGGGTACCTCAGTTCCTGCTATTACCCTTCCATTTTGGTTGACCAAAATAAAATTCAACGTCCAGTTGCCTGTCATGGTGTAATTGACAACACCTTGGTACAATCCGTTGGCCTGTTGGACCAAGTCCTTATTATTGGGGGAAGAATGGTTACCCATCGAAGGTTCTGGCATACGCGGATCTAACTGCAAGGTGTATCCGTTGACTCTTGTATAAGACAATTGCGCAGTGTCTAATTTATAAATACCTGCGACCAGTTTATTTTCAGCAACATTTGGTTTCCAAGGAGCAATCAAGGCGATTAAATAGTGTTCGCCATCTTTCCCGGTAAAGGTGGTTATATTACGATTTTTATTGGTCTGCGGCATTACAGTTACATGCTGTGCAGCAGAGAAAGTCTGATCGCCAATTTTAAAATCGATTTCCAAACTCCAGTTTGCTGCTGCAGAACTTTCATCTGTAAACACACTGTAACCCGAAAAGTAGCTCCCATCCAACGTATGGTCCATTACGGACTGGTTTGGACAAACAATTTTCATTCCTTGCATATTGGTTTGGATGGGCAGCAATTTGACTGCGGAAACGGCTACAGGTTCATTATTTTGCTGCTTATTGATTTTCACGCGGATATCATTATAACCGCGGTACAATACCCCGCCCGGGGCTTCAATATGAATATTGTACCCTGAAGAAATAAGGCTTGTAACCTCTTTAAACTCCATATTCTCTTCAACAGTATTTCCTCGTTCGGCCTCATAGTCTGTTTTCGCCTTGGTACAGCCGACTACAAGAAGACCTATAATCGCGATATAAAAACCCGCTTTTTTTATAAATAAATCTCTCATCTATAATATTTCATGTATAAGGAAGCTTTCCGATTTACTTCGTGAACTCGCAAGCCCGGTTTAAATAAATCATGCTGGCATCCTATATGACAAATGGATATATTTTTGTAGCGAAATAAAATCATCCTGTTGATTTTAAGTAGATTACTAACCACGATCAACATTATAATGATTCAGAGCCACATCGCAATGTAGTCCAAATAACCATATTGGTTTCTTTGAAATAAATACTGAATAAGTAGTTTAATCGGAAGATTGATTACTTTGACAAGACATCGCTAAACGCATTTTGACAACGCAATTCTAAAGCGATGCTAGCGTTAGCATACACTGTAAATCATCATCAGCGATCGATTACTTATTCAAATAAATTACTAGCTGGATTTAAACCAAAGGGGGATGAAATATTGTAAAGATGGGATTATAGGAATAATCTTCTTTATATACTGGAAGCAGGCGCTCCACAGTGTCTTCATAAAGAGCCGTGTTTTTAAACGTAAAATCTTGCGTATTATTTATAAAAACAACATCAATGATACGTAATTCAAGATTTTTTTGTTCCTTTTCCTCATGTTCGCGCATTTTCTTCATCAAAATACACTGGCCTCGACAGGCAAGCGCATTATCGTTAAAACGATTGATACATTCGTAACGTGCGATATAATCTCGATTCAACTCGAAGACTGTCCATAGCCATACCGTTGAGAAGCTCTGCAGGAGCATCAAGGGTAATAGAATCCATATAAACAGTCTGATTTTCATTCGAATATTTTATTCTCAATAGCAGCTTACATCAGGAAGATTACTTCATTATCTTGTAAACTGGCCAACTCATGATAATCTGTGTGAGTTTGGGCAAATATAACAAATGAATCTTGGAATAAACAAATGCTATTTAAAAGAAAAAGTCCTAGGAAGACTACTACCTAGGACTTATAAGACTCAATTATAATTATTTTGTTGCAATCGTCAAGACAGCTTTCTTATTGCCTGCAGCTAAATCCAATGTAAAAACATAGGTTTTACCGGTCTCTAATACTTTAGCGGTTTTGATGCCAAGATTGCCCGAGTCGCGTCCATTCTTTCCATCCCCCACAAAAACGATATCACTTGTCGTTGTCAGGTCTGTGCCACCAAATTCACCGCCCCATCCTTTTTGATGGAAAAATTTGAAATTGATGTTATCAGAATTTATAGACTCTCCTGCCTTAACAGTTATCTGGTATTTCTTGTTGCCTAGCGGCACCAGACAAAGCGCTTTATCTGTGTTCCAGCCTACCTGATTACTGGATACCTTAGGTTTTCCGATTCCTTCACCAATAATCCAAACCGCCCCACTTCCGTCATCTTGTAATTTTGCTAAATCATTACCTGTCATCGCTTCAACCACAAAATATTTTAAGGTAAAGTCCGCAGTAACGCGATACTTACCGTTCATTCCGTTGAAAGCGATTGATCCGTCAGGAGCTTGTGTAAAATAGTCCGGATCAATCCACCAATTCTTCAGATCTTCTATTCCGTCAATAACCACCTTCTCGCCTTTTACCATATTCAACTCTGCCTTAAAGTGCTCATCATCAAGGCGACTGAATACCGTTCCATTAATGGCATAAGCAATAATAAACGGTGAAGCTTGATAAGTTGAGGTATTAAATGCGATGCTATAGGTTCCAGAAGTTGAATTTGAAAATGGGATTTCAGCCGTAGACCCTAGGTTTATAACATTATTGACCCAACCAAAATTCATCAGATTGCCTTGTGCGCCCACTTTTGGTGCTTGAATATAGCCCTTTACCGAAAATGGAAAATTCTCTTTTGCCGCATATTGATTACGCCCTACCCTTTCCATGCGATAGGACTTAGATGCTGTGACTAAAGTTAAATATGGAAAGTCGGGTCTGCTCAGATTAATATCAAAAGATTGTTCCGTTATTTTTTGGCTAATATTCTGTAAGACAAACTTAAGGGTTGCTTTTCCATCGGGAATATCTTTCAGGAACGGAACATAAATTTTTCCAGTATAATCTCCATTTTGTTTGGTACGAATGACGGTTTCTGTTACCTTGTCGTCTGTAAAATACAATTGTGCTTTAACCGTAGACAGCGCTACTTCACTATCCGACACGTGCAGCTGAAATTCGAGACTGTCCCCAAAGTTTGCGGCTGAAATAGGTGATTTCAATTCGATTTTAGGATCCCCTATTTGATAGGTATATTTTTCATCCTTTTTACAGGAACTGACTGCGGTAATTGCAGCAGTTCCCAATAGTATATTGATGAGATATCTTTTCATTTGTTCATAATTTATGCGCTATCCATGTGATAGCGCTTAAGGTTTATCATCCTCCAATTAATAGGTCCAGCGGTAAGAAACAACCGACTTAGCTGGTACATCATAGCTAAAATGATGTTTACCATCTGCCAAGGTAATTTTACGACTATCGCCCGATTCGTTTAACAGAACAACAGCATAGGTTCCGTCTGTATTTTGGAATGCAGTATAAACCAACCCTTCCGCTGTATATCCAGAAGCGCCAATCCGTGTGGCCCCTGATTTGACCACTGAGGAAAGATGACCAACAATATAATAGTGCGAATTACGTGTTATATTCTTATAATTTGCCTTACTGATATCCACGGCGCCATAACATGTCTGACAGCCACCTTCGCGATTTGGCCCTTTGTCGGTATCAAGCATCAGGTTCCATACAATGACGCCCTTGCTCCAATTGTTGACGGTGCCCAATGCAACTTCACGCATATCCTCCATCAAACGTTTTTCAAGATTGCGTCCATCATTCCATTCCCCAATAGATGTTTCTGTAAATACCAGTTCCTTATCTGGGCGTTGATTATGAATATCGATAAGTTCAGCCTTATCCCCACCATAATTATGGTACGCCGCTCCGGCGAAGAATGAAGCCGCTCCGGCATCGTTATAGATCTTTACAGGGTAATCAGCCTGATCAGCAATGTTATCATAGTTATAATTATGATCAAATGCATAGATCTTTGTTGATAAGTTAGCCGCTTTTAACTGTGGGCCTAGCGCTTGTTTGACAAAAGCTTGTTGCTCTTGCCATGACATATAAAGCGAAGCGGAATTCTTTCTGTTCAATGGTTCATTTTGAACAGTAATCGAATAAATATGAATGCCTTCTTTCTTCATTGCTTGGATCCATTGAACGAAATACCAACCATAGTCCTGATAATACTTTGGATTTAACTGACCACTGGTCCACGAATCAAAGGGCTTTAAATCAGTTAAGTTGTTAACTTTCATCCATTTCGGTGGAGTCCATGGGGAGCCCATGATTTTTATGGATGGATTGATGGCAAGTATTTCTTTCAGCACTGGAATGATATATTGTGTTTCTTCCGACTGTAGTCCAAAATTTTCCTTTCCTTCCTTATCCCAGCAGGTATATTCACTCAAAGAGAAGTCGGAACATCCAATAGCAATACGGATGTAATTCATTCCCATTCCATCTTTATCTGAGAAAGTCTCCGTAAGAAATTTTGTTCGATCTTCCTTACTCATCTTCATCAGATTATAGCAGGTAGACCCTGTAACTGCTGCACCGAAGCCGTCCATTGTCTGAAATTTCTTAGCTGGATCTAGCGTAATTGTATTGGGCGACATGTTAAATTTGGAACTGAAATCAACAAAGCGTTTTCCAAAATCCAAAGACCGACTGCCTGTCGTCGTATAAATGGTAACATCACCACTTTTTTTAATTTCATCACCTTGTGAAGGTATATAGCTGTCACGGTTACAAGATGTTGCCGTCACTAGACAGGACAACAAGAATGTATATATCATAGTTTTTTTATTATTGCGTTTCATCTGTTAATAAATTTTTCGCCATCCATCAAATGAGGATTTCCGTTGTTAAATCAGTTAATACCCCGGATTCTGAACTAGATTAGGATTCTGATCAATTTTTGGTTGCGGAATTGGTAAACGGTAAGAGTTCTTCGTGAAGGGATACACCTGTGCCTTTCTTCCAGCATCTTTAGCATAAACAGCATTCATGACAGATTCCACCTTATCTAAGCGCACGAGATCAAACCATCGTTGTCCTTCGAAGGCCAATTCAAGACGACGTTCTTTCAAATAAGCGTCTAATAAAGCATCCTTATTTGAACGTACGGCAGCGGATATTTTAGGCAATTTAGCACGGGTGCGAATTTTGTCAATAATGTCTGCCGCTCCAGATAGATCTGATCCCTGCTGAATTAATGCTTCCGCTTTTAACAATAAAAGGTCTGCGTAACGAAGCTTGACAATACTATTAAATGCAGAACGTAATTTAAACATGAATGGATAATGGTTTGACGGATAATAGTTGCTCCAAGTAGTGGAATAATAAACAATAGATTGCCCCAAACGAACCTGGTCCCCTTCATTCGTATACGCTTGAATCAAGTCCCGAGATGGGGTTATCCATTTGGCCCATGTGAAGTTATTATCATAATTGGACAAATCCCTTCCAAACATCCAAGTCGCCCAATTACCTCCACCCGAAGTAAACTGTGCTTCCAAAATCGATTCTTTCGTATTCCGCTGTGCAAGATCTGTGTTGCTTGCATTCATTGCATATAGATCTGAGTAATTGGTATTCAGATCAAATCCATCCGCAGCCAATGCGTCAACATATTGGATAACTTTAGCGTAATCGCGAATTGGTTTTTCGGCATAGATCTTTGCCAGCATCGCTCGTGCGACGGATTTGGTAAATAAAGTCTTATTCCCATTATTGTTGGCTGGTGCATCAGCCAATCCGTCCATCAAGTCTTTTTCGATCTGCTTATAGGCTTCTTCTTCTGTGGCTTGTTTTGGAAAATATTGCGGATAAACTTCATTGACATTGTCACCTGTAATATCGGGTGCAATTGTGGTAATGACAGGGATAGATCCGAATATACGGACCATATCAAACATCGCCAATGCTCTGAATAGTTTAGCTTGTGCCTTATACGTTCTAATATCCGTATCGCTCAACGATTTATCAGCAACACTATCAACGTAAATGATCAATCGATTTGCACGTCCAACATCTTCCAGATATCTTCCCCAATCCCGGTCAACAACCGAATTAGACCCTTCAATAGAATTATTTTCAAAAGGTACAACTTCCGCTCCCGTCGTTCCCGCATAGGAATTATCGGCATGGGAATCTCCGATTAGGAGCAGATCGAGATACCAATGTTCCTGCCGATCTTTCATTTGCTGATAAATCCCCGCCAAATAGGTCTCAACCTCAGCTCTATTCTTAAAAACAATCTGCGTTCCTGTCTCGGTCTTCCCTTGACTCACATCCGAATAATCTGAAAGTGGATCACGGTTCAAAGAGCAAGAAAATAAAAACAAAGAGCCGGATAGCAAAGAAAGAGCATTACTTATATATTTTTTCATGATACAGACAATTAAAACTCAATATTAAGACCTAAAACAAATGAACGATTCTGTGGATAGGTACCCCAATCTATACCTTGTATTCTCGAATCGGATCCGCCCGAATATTGGTTTACTTCCGGATCCATACCCGAATACTTAGTCAAGGTAAACAGATTGCTTACAGATAGATAAGGCTGAATTTTATGGATACCAATACGCTTCAGTCTCTCCGGAGAAATGGAATAGCCCAAGGACACATTTTTCATCCGCAAATAACTACCATCTTCAACAAAATAGGTTGAATTCTTCATGTCAAACCCAGCTTTAGGAACATGGGTAATCTGTCCCGGTACCCGCCAACGATCCAATACAACTGTCGTTTGATTTCGACCATCATACATCCCTTCTGTTTCCATACGGCTGGCATTGAAGATGTCGTTTCCATAAGTTCCCTGAATGAATACGCTTAGATCGAAATTTTTCCAGGAGAAACTATTTGTCATACCATACACAAACTTTGGCAGGGGATTGCCGATATACGTACGGTCGCTTGACGAGATCTTGCCATCTCCGTTCAGGTCGCGATACATGAGCTCACCGGTTTCAGGGTTTACGCCATCTGAAATATAACCGAAGAATCCTGCAAGCGATCTTCCGGGCTCATTTTTCACCACAAAATCATTGACATAATCGTTCGTTTTGACATCATAATACACCTGTTGTAAGTCGAGCTGCTGAAGCTTATTTCTGTTGAAAGAGATATTAAAATCTGTGTTCCAAGTCAAGTTACCGGTCAGATTTTTCGAATTTACCGCAAATTCAAAACCATGATTATTCAACCTTCCACCATTTCTTTGGATTGTAGTTGCTTGCTGTCCTGCAGGCAAGCTCGCATTCATTAAAAGATTCTTGGTATCCTTGTTGTAGTAATCGGCGCTGATGCTGAGTCGATTATTCAACATCGTGACATCAAAACCGATACTGGTTGTGCTTGTCGTTTCCCAAGTTAAATCCTTCGCTCTTAAGATTGTTGGTTTATTGATATTTGGTACAGCATTGTCTTTTCCCTCAACAAACCATTGTTGACGTTGGATACCGCTCAATTGCAGGTAAGCATAATCGCCTAATCCGTATTGATTACCTGTCTGTCCCCATCCCCCCCGGATTTTTAAGTCGTTTATCCAGGTTACATCTTTCATAAAATCTTCAGCAGAGATTCTCCAAGCAGCCGATACCGATGGAAAATAGCCCCAGCGTCGTTCTGGACTTAGCTTGGAAGAACCATCGGCACGCATATTTGCGGTCAATAAATACTTGCCATCATAATTGTACATTGCGCGTGCGAAATAGGACATAATCCCCCAATTGGATGCTGTAGATCCTGTTCTATCCCAAGAGATCTTATTTGCAGCATTAAGTGTCTCAATGATTCCATTTGCATAGTTTGAACCATAGATATAGCTTCTGGAGTACTTAGAATCCGTCCATGACGAACCGCCCATTACTTCCAAATTATGCTTTCCGAAGCTCTTCGTGTACGTCAAGAAATTGTCCCACGTTAACACGGTATTTGTATTACGAATATCCGAAGCTTCCCCGAATTGATTTCTTCCCCACGCTGTCGTCCAAGGATCCAAAAAGGTGGTCATCACCCCGGATCTTCGATCTAATGAAAATGAAGTTTTCCATGTTAAGTTAGGCATAAAGGAAATCAATGCACTTCCTGTGGCAACAAGACGGTTTTCGCGGTTATTATTATTTCTTGTCCGGGCTAGGTTTTCCAAAGGACTGGTGATGTTGTTGATCCCATAAAAATTATTATAGAATCGATCTGGATTTGTTGGATCCCATACAGGGGCGTAAGTAGGTGTTGTGATTACAGATGTAACTACTCCACCACGGTTAGAACCCAATCCGGAGGTAATTCCATTATCATTGTTATCGGAATAATTGATATTCGCATTCACCTTTAGCCATTTTCGAACTTGGTTATCAATATTAGCACGAAAATTATATCGTCTAAAAAAGGATCCTTGTAATGTTCCTTTTTCGTTCAAGTACCCTCCACCTAAATAGTAACGAAGCTTCTCATTACCATCCGAGATGGATATTTGATGATTTTGTTGAATACCTGTCTTGTAGGTTTCTTTGAACCAATCCGTTTGATCCAACAATCCCTCCGGCAGATTGATCATACCTATTTCATCCTGTAAGTCTTTGTATTGACTGGTATTTAAAACTTTAACCGTGTTATTGACAACATTGGCCGTCCACTGTGTTCCAAGCGTAATTTTTGCTTCGCCGGCTTTTCCTGATTTTGTCGTAACCAAGATGACACCGTTTGAACCACGCGAGCCGTAGATCGCTGCCGATGAGGCGTCCTTTAGAATTTGAATGTCCGTGATGTCATTGGGAGACAAGAACTTAATATCTTCCACAGGAACTCCATCAACAACATATAAAGGAGTGGTATTACTATTAAAAGACGTTATCCCCCGAATTTGTATCTGAGGTGCTGCACCAGGCTGGCCACTCGGTTGAATAACAGTGACGCCGGCAGCCTTACCTTGAATGGCTTGTCCAAAATTAGTCACAGGTCGCTTTTCAAGGTCTTTCGTGGAAACAGAAGAGATTGCAGTCGTGACATCTTTTCTTTTAACACTACCATAACCGATTACAATGACATCCTCCAGCATATTGGTTGATGAATTCAATTGGACGACCATGGTACTGTTGGCAGGTAATTCTTTGCTGTCGTAGCCAACAAACGTAAATTGGAGTATACTGCCGATGCTAGCAGAAATTTGAAAACGCCCATCTGCATTACTGGAGACTGCATTATTACTTCCTTTTTGTGTAATGGTTACTCCAGAGAGTGGTTTCTGATCTTGAGCATCCAAGATACGTCCACTGACTTGAACTCGGTCTTGGGCAAATACCAAATTCACCAAAGTAAACAAGAAAGCTAGCCCCATTGAAAAGGCAACTTTTCGTGTAAAGTAAATCATATGAAATAAAAAAATTGGTTATTGTTTAATCTTTTGGTTATTCCAAAATGGCAATGAGTTTCCCCTGCTTCATTGCTCAAAACAAAACTAAGATCACCAAGACGGAGAAAAAAGAGCTAGTACTGAAAAAGTACCAGAAAAAAAATGCAAACAGCTAACATAAAGATTATTACAAATTAAATACAGCATTAAAAAGTACCTACAGGAGCGTACAATCGTCTTTAAAACAGCCAATTTTCGGGTATTACCCTACATTTTAGGCCCGGTCGATCACCGCAATCTGACACACAGCAGCTTCAAAAGCATCGCGGTTTCCCGCAGCCTTATTACGCACTTTTGTTCTATAATTATAAACTGTCCGAAGAGAATATCGAAGGAAACTTGCAATCTTCACAGAATCATCGATCCCTAATCGAATCAATGCGAAAATCCGAAGTTCAGTATTTAACAATTCAGTTTTTTTGGGATAGATTTTCTCGTCCTCCTGAAGTAAGGCATTGAATTCATCAACAAAGGTTGGATATAGATTTAAAAAGATACGGTCAAAATTAACATAGAGTTGCTGCACCTCTCTTTCTTCCATTTGCGTTGACTTTAACTGTTCGCGTAAGGCATCCCACTGCTGATTCGTCGCTTTTTTCAACAGTGCTTTTCTGATATCTTCCATTTTATCGATATAACTCGAACACATATCAAAGAATTGCGCAATATATTCTTCTTTAATATGATTGGATTCAGATAATTTAAGGTTAGTCTGGTTTATTTCATCATTCAATGATCGAAGTTGTTGGTTTGTAGCCGATAATTCCGATCGTATCCTTCTCAAATGTTGCACTTGTCTATAAATAATGACAAGTCCAATGATTACACCAATCAATAAAATACTGACGATAATGACCAAGCCTACCAGTTGCCGATTTTGGCTACTGATTTTCTGCTGATAGGCGGCATTGATTATAGGATAAGAAGAGGTACCTTCAATAATGCGATACCGCACTTTACATAACATCGCATCGTCTATGGCTTTTTCAATAAACTGAAAAGCGCGATCGAAATCCTGTTGGTCGTAATACGTTAGCGCCAGATCATGAAAAGATGCGTTGTCGCGATTAGCCATTTCAATATCTGCACTGGCTGATATGGAAAGATAGTAAATTTGACTTTTTGTATCCTTTTCATATTTGTAAATGAGCCCCATAAAATAGGCTATCAGCGCGCGCTGCTCAATATCCTTTTTGTTCTCATTCCAGAGGACCAACAATTGCTTTTTAGCATCCTCACGATTACCATTAAAAAGTGTTTTTATAGCAATGGTTGTACGATACTCCAAGGAAGACTTTGGTAGTACAGTTAACAGAGAATCACGATACTTTTCACTTGCCTGGTAATATTCCGATCGATTATTGCTCTGACCGTAATGACTATAAAAGGAGCTGTAGGTATCGTAATATTTCGCCAAGAGATCCCGGCCAAGATGAGCGGGCTCAACTTGCTTTAACAATTGTGAAGCTTCTATATACCGTCCAATGGTGGAATACACCCAGGCCAAATCGAGATGAATAACCGCCTGTAAGGAGTCATTATTCGGTGGAGCGAGCTTTTGACACAGTAAAATATAAGTAAGTGCTGCGTCAGAATCAAACTTCTTATAATTTTCAAAGATTTCGTAGTTCTTCTTCAAAAATTGAACAGGATTACTTTCTAATGCTTTGGCCTCCTGTTTTAATTTCTCCAATTTATCTTCACGGTTCTTGATGTAAATTTTCTGATTTTCCATCAAATATTCCAATCGTTGCAAAACCCGGGTACTATCGGAATCTACTTGCGCAGATAGGTAAAGACTAAAATGAGCAAAAAGAATAAAAAGAAAAATGCGCTGCAACATAATAAACTCGGTTCAACATCGTGTAGACTAAACTACATAAAAATAACAACAAAAAAGAGGACGTCTCCCGACGGCCTCTTCCCCCGACCCAGTTAAGGGTCCAAGAATTAACAAGTTAATTCTTTATCGCATGAAAAATAGTTTTCTTTTTAATGTATGGCAACCTATTGCCAACCTCCTCCCAAGGCTTTGTATAGTAGAATCTGGTTTAACGTGTTTTCTTTCTCCAATTCTACTTTTCCGATTTGGGCTTCCAGCGACTCCTTCTGGGCTGTAACGACGTCCAAAGAGGTCACCCGTCCAGCAATAAATAGTTCCTGTGCGGCCTCGATAGAGAGCTTTAATGCTTGAACATGCTCATCGACAAAACCACGTCGTCTACCTATTGCCTCTTGCGTCATAATCACATTAGAAACCTCATTATAAGCATTCAGAACCATTTTTTCATAATCCAAAAAAGCAATCCCATAGTCCGCTTTTGCAATCTCGTACTGCGTTTTCAGTTGCCTTTGGTTAAATATCGGAAGCGTAATACCGCCAAATAAGTTATAAGCAATAGATTTATCCAAATTAAATAACTTGTTAAAGCTAAAGCTCTGCAATCCGATAAATGGACTTATTGCTACAGAAGGCAGAAAAGCCAAACGTGATGCTTCCTGATTATTCGAAGAGGCAATCACTTTCAAATAAGCAGCCTTGATATCGGGACGTTGGTTGACAAGATCATCCGGTGTACCAAAATGCATTGCATGATATAAATCCGCATTTTCAGCATATGTACTTCGTACAATAGGTTGATAAAAACGTCCTAATAAACCGTTTATATGGTGTTCCCAAAGTGCTATCTCTTGGATCAATTGTTCTTTAGCAGCTTTAGAATTGGCCAAAAGCGCTTTAAACTGTTGTACAGAAAGCTCAGTCGCATAACCAGCATCTTTTTTTACTTCAACAACTTCCAGTGCATTCTTATGCAATTCAATATTCCGATTATATACTTTTATCTTTTGATCCAAAGCAATTAGTTCATAATAAGCTGTTGCAATATTAGAGACTAATTCCGTTTCCAAGAGACGCTTTCCCTCCTGCTCTGCTAGGAAGCTAAAATAAGCAGCTTGTTTTTGGCTCTTTAACTTTCCCCAAAGATCAATCTCCCAAGATGAACGAAGTCCGATAAAATAATCTGGGATAAATGGTTCGGGTAATTTTTCATCATTTTTCAAATTCTCCGAGAAATTTGAATCGTAATTACCGATCCCTGACTCAGTATAGTGGCCATACTTCCGTATTCCTCCTTCTACTGTGGCCTCGACCCTAGGACCTAAAGCGGCTTTCCGTTGCTTAAAATAAGCTTGCGCAGATTCCAAACGTAGGATGGATTGACGAATATCCAAATTGTTCTGCAACGCCGAATCAATTAAGGAAACCAACTGCGAATCTTTAAAAATTTCCTTCCAAGGCCGGCTTCCCACATTTAAACTATCTGGCGAAAGATGTTTAGAAAAGGAATTCGGTACGTTTACTTTCTCCGGTTGGAGAGCTTTTTTGGGAACCGAACAACTTCCAAATAAAATAAGTGCGGCAATAACCAAAGAGGCTTGTTTCACAACTTGTTTCTTATTCTCTTTTTTTGAAAATAAGATCACTAAGCCTGGGATGACAATTACCCCCAGTATGGTTCCAATGAGCATTCCACCCACAGCAGCAGTACCGATACTTCGATTACCCAATGCTCCCGCTCCACTGGCCATCATCAAGGGTATCAAACCTGCAATAAAAGCAAAGGAAGTCATTAATATCGGGCGTAAGCGGGCAACAGCTCCTTCGATTGAAGCGGTCACGATATCCATTCCTTGCTTATATTTCAAATTGGCATATTCCACAATCAGAATCGCATTTTTACCTAACAAACCAATCAGCATGACCAATGCGACCTGCGCGTAGATATTGTTTTCCAATCCAAAGACCTTCAAGAAAATGAAAGCACCAAAGATCCCCGCCGGAAGACAGAGCAGAACTGGTAACGGCAATAAGAAGCTTTCGTACTGTGCACATAACAACAGATAAACAAACAGAAGACAAAGTGCGAAAATATACAAAGCCTGATTTCCAGAGATTTTCTGTTCCCGAGTCATACCAGACCATTCGATACTATAACCTTGAGGAAGAGATGACGCTATTTTTTCCACTTCTTCGATCGCTTGTCCAGAACTAAAGCCTGCTGAGGATTGTCCTGTAATCATGGCCGAACTAAACATATTGTAACGGGTAATTTGTTCAGGACCATAAATTCTTTCCATCGAAATAAAGGCATTGTATGGTACCATCTCACCCGTCTCATTCTTCACATATAAACGTAATACATCTTCTGGTCTTTGGCGATATTCGGGACCAGCCTGTACCATGACCTTATACATCTGTCCGTAACGGATGAAATTTGTCGCATAAAGACTTCCCATTAAGGTCTGCAGCGTATTCATGGCATTCTCCACCGATATTCCTTTTTTTGCAGCCATATCGTAGTCCACCTTCAGCATATACTGTGGAAAGTTCACATCAAAACTGGAGTTGATATCCTGAAGAACATCACTTTTTTCCATATCGTCCATAAACTTCTGCAGCACTTCGGCCGTCTTATTGAGATCTTCATTACCACTACGGTCCAATAGACGTAGTTCAAAACCTGATGAGTTACCAAAGCCTGGAACTGTTGGTGGAGGAAAGAAATCAATTTCCGCATCGGCAAAGTCCTTGGTTCTCTCGCGTAAATCTTTAATGACATCATCTACTGTCTGATCTCGCTCTTTCCAGGGCTTCAGATTGATCATCCCCATCCCGTAGGAAGCGCCGGACACTTCGGTAATAATACTATATCCCGATAATGTAGAAACGGTTTCCACAATATCAAGCTGACGTGATACAGAGTCAATTTTATCCAAAACACGTTCGGTACGGTCCACCGTTGCTCCAGGAGGTGTGGTTACAGCGACATAAATCATTCCCTGATCCTCGGTTGGAATAAAGCCCGAAGGTAAGATCGCGCTACTTCCCCAGGTGGCGACAAAGAAAACGCCAAGTAAAAGCAAGGTCAATCCGCGCCGTGCACTTGTTTTTACCAAAATCCCCTTGTAACCAAAGGCTGTCTTATCATAAACTGCGTTGAATTTTTTAAAGAAACGATCGAGCCAATTATTCGATGGTTTGCGATCGTGAGGCGATTTCAAGAAAAGCGCACATAAAGCGGGTGTCAATGTCAACGCGTTGATACCTGAAATAACAATGGCAGCCGCGAGCGTCAATGAAAATTGACGATAAAAAATCCCTACTGGCCCCGATAGAAAGGCAACCGGAACAAATACCGCAGACATGACAAGTGTAATAGCCACAACAGCGCCACCGACTTCTTTCATTGCTTCCAATGTAGCTTCCATAGGCTGCAAATGTTCTTCTTCCATCTTTGCGTATACAGCTTCGACGACCACAATACCATTATCGACCACAATACCTATTGCCAGTACTAGTGCAAATAAGGTCAGTAAGTTGATCGAGAAACCGAGCATCTGCATAAAAAATAAAGCCCCAATTAAACAGACCGGGACAGCCAAAATAGGAATAATAGTCGCCCTAAAATCCTGTAAAAAGATAAATACAACAATAAAAACCAAAAGAAAGGCTTCCAGTAAGGTCTTGATAACGGAAGAAATCGAAGCATCTAAGAAACGTGATACGTCATAGCCCATTGTATAGGTCATTCCGCTTGGAAATTGTGTCTGTTTCAATTCTGCCATGCGATCTTTCACACGTTGAATAACCTCCTGTGCATTTGACCCTGGTAATTGCTTCAACATAATGGAAGCTGAAGGCCGACCATCGGTTTTGGAAACCATTTCATAGTCCAACGAGCCAAATTCGACATCTGCAACGTCTTTAATACGGATAATGGAACCATTGGAATTCGCCCGAATAGGAATATTAGCATATTCCTCTATTTCGGTGAATTTACCAGGATAACGTAACACATATTGTTGCATATTGCGCATCTTATCCGAGCTAATCCCTGTTTGCCCCGGTGCAGCCTCAATATTCTGCTTTCGCAATGCTGCCACCACATCTTCGGTGGAAATATTATACGCTGCCATACGATCAGGTTTAACCCAAACACGCATAGCGTAATCCCGCATTCCCATAATCTGAGCGAGACCGACGCCTTCGATCCGTTTCAGTTCCTTTAGAATGTTGATATCTGCGAAATTGTAAATGAATCTTTCATCCGCAGTTTCATCATCGGTAAAAACATTCAGATACATCAGCATGGAGTTGACCTCTTTTTCGGTGGTTACCCCTGCTTTGATGACCTCTTCAGGGAGTTCATCCAATACCGTTGTTACCCTATTCTGTACGTTTACAGCCGCAATATCTGGATCTGTACCAACTTCAAAAAAGATTTGAATAACCGTGCTGCCGTTATTGGTAGACACTGAATTCATGTAAGTCATCCCAGCTACACCGTTGATTGCTTTTTCCAAAGGAATAGCGACAGCATTTGTACTCACCTCAGCATTGGCACCTGTATAATTGGCATTGACGACGACCGAAGGTGGTACAATGTCCGGAAATTGCGTGATGGGCAATGTAAATAAGGCCAACAACCCTAAAAGTGTAATAAACACCGAAATAACCAACGACAATATGGGTCGTTTTATAAATGTTTCAAACATAATTTATCCTCCCCTACAGTTTCCTCATTTTTGGATTAATCTTCATTCCACTCCGCAGTCCCTGTACTCCCTCATAGACAATCTTGGCGTTGGGATCTAAACCTCCATCCACAATGTAATAATGCCCCACACGTGGGCCCGCTGTAAAAGGTGTCATTTTTACGGTACTATCTGCCTGTACAGTATAAACGTATGTTTTGTCCTGAATTTCAAATACTGATTTTTGGTGTACAAAGGTATGTTGCCCTGTCTGCATTGGCACTGCAATCTTACCTGTTGCACCATGCTTTAGGATATGCTCGGCATTGGGAAATTGAACCCGAAGGGCAATGGATCCAGTATTGGCTTCAAATTCACTTTCTACCAAATGGGCAATTCCCTCGTGTGGATACAGTTCACCATTAGCCAAAATTAACTTGACCGATTTTTGCGTCTCCTTACCGTCCAACTTATCACGCATAAGTGTCAGATACTCCCTTTCAGAAATATCAAAATAAACGTTCACTTTACTTAAATCGGAGATCGTCGTAATTAAGCTACCCTCGGTCAATAAAGAGCCTTCTCTCAATAAGATACGGTCTATACGACCGTCAAAAGGAGCCTGTATAACAGTATAGTCCAATCTTGTCTGTGCCTGATTTACCAAAGCTCGGGCTTCTTCGATTTTAGAATTGGCCGCTTTTAATTGAATTTTCAATAAATTATATTCGGAAGAGCTCACAATATTCTTGTCAACCAATTTTTGAGTTCGTTCCATTTCCAGCTTGATCTTTTGTGCTTCCGCAATGGCATTATCATACTGTGCTTTGGCCTTGGCTAATTCCGAACGATATTCCTCATTATTATATTTAAATAAAATCTGTCCTTTCTTTACCCAAGCACCTTCATCGACATAAATTTTATCCAGAAAACCATTTAATTTCGAGCGAATCTCGACGTTTTTCAAGGCCTGGATATCTGCAATATATTCTTGATAAACAGTTGTGTCCATCACCATCAAAGAGGCGACGGGTATATTTTTGAGTTCTTCTTTTTGGTCAGCATTAGCATTTGTGGAGCGGCATGAGGCCAACATCCCGACCGCGCCAAGCAAAAGGCACAGTATTCGTAATTTGTTCATATGGGAATAATCTTTTTTTAAAGGTCATATGGAATACCCAGTTGTTTTTCATCCACGTTGGTGTTTGCCAAACATTGGTATTTCATAAACGATAAAAAATGTAAAATGTTAAACCCTCCTACGGCATTTTAAAGTCAGTCGTTAGGAGAATGTATTAGATAGGAGCTACAGCAATTGTATAGGGCAAAGAGCGGCCTAAGGCCTTCCAAACCATAGATAGAAATAAAATAAAACTATTGCAGCCTCCGATAGAAAATTATTGGAGGTAACTAGAATGGCCTAAAGCGGGATAGGAATCGATAATACCCTGGTAAGCATAGGGTTTTAGATCGATAAAAAGGATGTTCATCATCTTTTGCAAAACATAATGCCGTAAAGACGATTCCAAAAACAAAAATAAAAATTGGTAGTACTTGACTATTGAGCGAAAATATACGATAATCATCTTGCAATAGTACTTTTTCTTCTTGGGAAGAATGAATGGGTTCCAAATCCAATACGTCATCCAAAAAATACTCCACAATGGTCTCACCTGCATGCAACACCTGTCCAGTTGCCGAGGAGAAAGACTCATAGGTCAACAGATTAAGGTATGCAAAGAGTGTTAAAAAATGAAATATTTTGCCTAACATATCGAAATTTCGAATCACAAAGGTATGACTTTAAATAGCTAAGATTATTTTATTCATGTAAAAAAACCATGACAGCCTAAAAAATTAGCTGTCATGTCCTTAAATATCTCTAGTTTATTAGATTAAAGTCGATAAATTTCAAATGTTACAATTTGATTTTCACCACTAATGGAAAATGATCCGATGGTAATCTTGTCTCGTACTGTTTAAAAGAAAGTTCTTTAGGGAAATCCCCCTTTTTAACCTCTTCACTATTTTCTTTAGCACTACGATAAGATTCTGTTAAAACAGCATAATGCTTTACTTTAATCCGAGGAGTTACGAATACATGATCTATACGGCTGTCTGTCCAAAGATTATTATCGAAAGCATTAAATGTACCGTTCCATGTAAATTTAGTCGGAGCAAGCTCAAAACTATCTTCTATAAAATCGGATTCTTGAAGGATGTTATAAATTTCATTATTTTGATCGACATTGAAATCACCGGTCAATATAGCTAGTTCCCCTTTTACAAACTCTTTCATTTTTTTGACAACCAACCGACTACTTTTTTCCCGGGCTTTGACACCAACATGATCCATATGCAAATTAAAGTACCAAAATTTCTTCCCAGAATTAATTTCCTGCAACTGCACCCAAGTACAAATACGAGGTAAGGCAGCATCCCAACCTTTTGAAGGGCGATCTGGCGTCTCAGAAAGCCAGAAGACGCCACTTTTTAATTTCTTAAATTTCTTCTTTTTGAAAAATATAGGCGCAAACTCTCCCGCAACTTTACCGTCATCCCGACCAACACCAACATAATCATAATCAGTAAGACGTTTTTTCAAATCTACCAATTGATTTACCAAAACCTCCTGTGCTCCAAAAACATCGTAATCCACAAAATCAATTAAAGAAGTGATTACTGGAAATCGCTGATCCCAACCGTTACCATTTTTACGATCTCCGTCATTGTCATAACGGATGTTGTAGCTTCCTACTGTAAGACCTATTGAATTTTGTGAAAAGGCATTTAAAACAAATAAATTGATTACAAAAATAAGACTTAGCGATATAATACGTAATTGCTTCATAATATATTATTTTATTTTTTCGTTACTAAAGGAATATGGAGCATCTTCTTTTTTTGTACCTCTATTTTTATTCGGTTCTTCGCTCATTTTGAAATCAAGTTTGGCACCCTGCAATAAATCTTTATAACGGATATAATTATGATTATAAGGCTTTCCATTCCAAGTTAGTTGATCTACGTAGACCTGATTTGCTCCCTGTTGTTTAGCTTGGATATTCACTTTTTTCCCATTTTCGAGATTTAGTGTCACCTTATCGAATTGTGGTGAACCAATCACATATTCGCCCGAGGCAGGAGAAACTGGATAAAATCCCAGCGAAGAGAAGACATACCAGGCTGAAGTCTGCCCGTTATCTTCATCACCACAATAGCCATCTGGTGTAGGCAAATAAAGTTTATCCATTATTTTGCGTACCCAATATTGTGCTTTCCAGGGCTCTGCAGCATAATTATACAGATAAGGCATATGTTGGATAGGCTGATTTCCATGCGCATACTGTCCCATATTCATCACCTGCATTTCACGCATTTCGTGGATCATTCCGCGACTTTTCATACCCTCATAACTCGGAATAACAAACACCGTATCCAACATGGACACAAATGATTTATTACCACCCATCAAATTAATTAAACCTTGAGGGTCATGGAACACACAAAAACTCCAATGCCAAGCATTTCCCTCCGTATATTCTCTTGACCAGGCACTTGGATCAAAATCTGAGACGAACGATCCGTCTGCTTTTTTCCCACGCATAAGTTTTGTACTTGGGTCAAACAGATTTTTATAGTTCATCGCGCGTGTTGCATAAATAGCTGTTTCAGCTTCCGGTTTGCCCAATGCTTTGCCAAATTCATAAATACACCAGTCATTGTATGCATATTCCAATGAACGTGCTACATTTTGGTCTACTTTTACATCAGCAGGTATATAGCCCAATTTATTGTAATATTCATAACCGAAGCGTCCCGTCGAAGAGTGTTTCGGATAGGCACTATTGGCCCCATGCTTGAGCGCTTCCCATAATAGGTCTTTATCATAGCCTTTCCGATCAGTGATCAAGGCATCTGCGACAATAGAAGCGGAATTGTTTCCAATCATCGATGCACGATGTCCTGGCGAAGCCCACTCCGGAAGGTAACCACTCTCCTTATAAGCATTGACCAAACCTTCTTGCATGCGATCGTTCATGGATGGATATAATAAATTCAACAGCGGAAACAAACTTCTGAATGTGTCCCAAAAACCTGTATCTGTAAACATTTCGCCAGGCAGGACCTGCCCATTGTAGGGGCTATAATGCATACGCTTGCCTGTTCCATCAATTTCAGAAAAATCCCTTGGAAAAAGTGTTGAACGATAGAGGCTGGAATAAAATGTACGTAACCGGTCAATATTATGGTCTTCAACCTGTACACGTCCGAGGATTTCGTTCCACTGTGCTTTACCTTCGTCAACAACCTGTTGAAATGTTTTGGACTTCACTTCTTTTAAATTAAGTTCTGCCTGCTCAAAACTTATAAAGGAAGAAGCAATACGGGCTGTGACCTTCTCCCCTCTTTTCAAGGAAGAGAAGCCCACAACTGCTCCGGCGTGATTGTCCTGAATTTCCAATTCATCTTTACTTATCGCTCCGCTTTTAACAGCAGCTTTGTAGGAGAATGGTCTATCGAAAGTAATGACGAAGTAATTCTTGAAATTCTCCGGAACACCACCGCTATTTTTTGTTGAATACCCGATAATCTTATTTTCCTGCGGAATTACTTTAATATAAGACCCCTTATCAAATGCATCAATAATAACATAAGCACTGTCTGTTTTGGGGAAGGTGAACTGAAAGATTGCTGCCCGTTGTGATGGAGACAATTCTGTTGTCACATCGTGATCCGCAAGGTAGACGCTATAATAATAAGGTTTTGCAATTTCCGCTTTATGTGAAAACCAGCTTGCCCGCTTTTCCTGATCAAATAGCGGTGTGCCTGTTATTGGCATGATTGAAAACTGACCATAATCATTGTTCCAAGGGCTTGGCTGGTGCGTTTGCTTAAATCCTTTAATTTTATCAGCCGTGTAAGTATATACCCAACCATCGCCCATATTTCCAGTCTGCGGGGTCCAAAAATTCATACCCCAAGGCCGAGCGATCGCAGGATAAGTATTGCCATTAGACAATTCATACTTCGATTCTGTACCGATCAACGGGTTAACGAAATCAACAGGTGAGGTTTGTTGCGCCATTCCAGCATGCGTCGCGAATAGAAAAAGAATACTACCTGTTAGTTTTTTAATATTAAACATAAATGAAGCGTTTGGTTAAGCTTAAAATTATTAGCAAAAAAGCTAAAACGTATTAGTAAATATAGGTAAGAAATTTAAATATAGTAGATTACCCAGGTCTTTTTCACAAGATGGTTACAAAAAAAACCGCAATCAAATGATTGCGGTTTTTATATCACACTAATACTACCACCCAGGGTTCTGCCCTAATGAGGGCGATTTTTGGATCTCTGAGTTTAAAATAGGAAATAAGTAATGAGTTGGAGCAGTAAAAACTCTACTTTCAACAAAGAAACGTTCCATTTTATAACGTTTATCACCGATTTGGATTTTACCATTTACATCTTCAACAGCTCTCATACCATTAATCATATTTTGAAGTTTCGGATAAGCTGTATTATTATTCTTCCAGTAGTTTATACTTCGTTCATTATTTGTACTACCTGATGCAGTAAAGGTCTGGTATTTAGTTTTCTCCACCGAGCTACTGGGCTCTAGATATAGGCGACTATCAAAAGCTCTCTTATTCTCATAGAAGAATTCGACCCTTCTTTCACGGTAAATGTACTCACGCATCAAATTTTTATCAGCAAGCGTTGTCATAGGCATTGGTGCCATAAAGGATCTAGATCTTACCTGATTAATTAAATCATAGATCTCTTGTGTTGGTCCATCAACTTCGTTAACCGCCTCAGCATAAATGTAAATAAAGTCTGGCAAACGCCAAACTGGAGGCGCACTAATGATAACACTGCCATTCTTATTCCAGGCTTCCTGCAAAAATTTCCTCAGATAATATCCCGTGCGCGTTGCATTATTCGCTCCGATCTGATCGGCACCACTCGCAATATTTGTCTGGGATGGATTATTGTTACCGCCGCGGAATGCTGCACCATGAAATATAATGTCGCGATAAAAACGTGGATCCCTTTTTACTGAAGTATAAGGATTTGCGTCATCATACCCGTCCTGTTTAGCCTTGGTACTATAAATCGGGTAACCAAAGCCATCTGGCGACAAGTACTCATACTCATCTACTTGTTCTTGAACGGGCATCTGACGAGCTCCACCACCGCGGCTTGGCGGATATACATCACCAAACCACCCTTCACCCTTATAGCGCGTAAAAAACAAAACATACTCATTTTTGAACGCCTCCATATCATAAAACATCTGCCATAAGCGTGTATAAACTGTTGAGTTACTCGTGTTTTGACCACCACTATCTCCAAAATCGGTATTTGAGTATTTCTGGTAAAGACTATAACGTTTTCCACCTGCAACCTTACTTTCAAGAACTGCCTTAGCAGCCTCTTTAGCTTTCACCCAACGCTGAGGATCATATGTAGCGTATTCGGACTCAAACTTACGTGTCCCATTATAACCTTTTGCGGCAGCTCCATTCCAAAGTGGTGTAGCGGCCATCCACCGTGCTTCTGCTATCAGCCCAAGACATGCCCCTTTATCGATACGTCCAAAATTCTGCCCCTCCCATTTTTCCGGGACAGCATTATATGCTGTTGTTGCATCAGCTACAATTTTGTCAATAACTTTATGAACTGACTCACGCTCGAAATTCATGTTCTCTGTTGCCGTAACAACATGATCTATGTAAGGTATCTCACCATATATACGAACAGCCATTAAATGAAAGTAAGCTCTTAAAAAGTAGACCTCACCCACGCGCATAGGCAGTGAACCTGGTTCTAGGATATCATCTGGTGTACTATATTTTTTAATTCCTTCCAAAATAACGTTTGTTCTGCGGATCCCGTCAAACATACTATTCCAGAATTGCCCATTGTCTCCGGGTAGTTCATTGATATTCCAATCACCTGTATTATATCTATTTGTAATATTTCCCTCTACTGTAGAGCCTTCAGCCTCATCGGTTATCGCGGCACTCGAAAAATGATAGAACCACGAGATAGGCTGATTGACACCCTTCGCTTTAGCATACACATCCGTAACGAGCTGATTTACTTTTTCATAACGAGTAAAAACCTCATCTTCCCGGATCTGATCGTCGGGTAATTTGTCCAAATATTTGTTGCAACTTGCGATCATAAAAGCAACCACACCTGCCATAAAAAAAAGTATTTTTTTCATCTTCAATACATTCATAAGGTTAGAAATTAAGATTTATTCCAAAGTTGTAGACTTTTAGAATCGGGTACCAATAACCGCTCGTATTTCCCATTTCAGGATCTATACTTAAATCCTTTAAACCTGACCAGGTAAATAGGTTCATCCCTTGCGCATAAACGCGTAATTGGTTCAAACCAATTTTTTTAATAAGATCTTTCGGTAAATTATAACCAATCTCTATATTTTTGAGCCTTAAATATTTAGCATCATATAAAAACAAACTACTGTTACTATTTTTATTATTCTCGGAATTGCCAATATGTAGAGCGGGGTAAGTAGCAGTTTCGGCCGTTTCCGGTGTCCAACGTCCCATATGAATTGGTCGAACGGAGCCGAGTTTATCTTGATCAAAAGTCGGGAAATCCCACACAGCCGCATCTTTCAATAAAATTGAAGAATTTAACGCTCCTTGAAACAAAAGACTAAAATCAAAACCCTTGTATTGCAGCGATATTGGTAAACCAAATTGAATCTCCGGGCTCCTAGGATTTCCCATCACTGTGCGATCCCCTAAATCTGTAATTTTACCATCACCATTCAAATCCTTATATACGACGTCGCCAGGTCCTACTGTTCCCCAAGGTTGAAAATTACTCTGATTTAATTTGTCCGCCTCGGCCTGATCTCTAACGAAGTGATCGAAAACATAGACAAAATTTTCATAAAGTCGTTTGCCCGTTGCTTGTCTGTATTCATATTGTCGTGGCACCTCTTGTCGGTAGATCAACTTATTTCTAGAAAAGGTGAAATTAGGTTTTAGAGAAAATCTGAAATTATCCCCAATCATATCTGAATAACTCATCTCAATATCAATACCACGGTTGCGGACCTTTCCAATATTGATCAGCGGAGAGCCTTTACCAACTACGCCAGGAAAACCAATGTCATCCGCCCCCAGTTCAGTAATAATATCATAACGATAATCTTCAAAAACATCAATACTAAAGTTCATCTTATTCTTTAAAAAGCCCATATCAAGACCGATATTGGTTTTTCTAGATTTCTCCCATGTTATATTTTCGTTTGCCAGGCGTCCTTCACGAAGGCCACTTAGTCCATTGTTAAAATTCTGTTCCCCAAAACTATAACCATCTCCTCCCTGAAAAAATGCGAGATATCCGAATCGAGCGTCACCTGGCATTTTATCATTACCCACAAGCCCCATCGAGGCCCTCAGCTTTAAAAAGCTAAGCCAGTCTTTGGTATTCGACATAAATTTCTCCTTGCTAACCACCCAACCCAATGCTCCAGCCGGGAAAAATCCATAACGTTTTCCCTCTATAAAATTTTCGGATCCATTGTAACCAAAGTTAAATTCCGCCAAATATTTTTCTAGATAATTATAGGTAAACTGTCCTGTCATACCTTGATAACGGATATCAACACTGGCTCTTGAATTCGCCGCATCATAGACAGACTGGCTCGAGCGATTGAAAAGCAACATTCCAGTAACATTGTGTTTATCTTTAAATAGACGGTTATAGTTTATTTTTCCTTGAATGAAAGTTCTATTAAAAGGACTACTTTGTGTAAATGAATTTCCAACAGTTTGATCTACCCTATATTTGTTCCCATTTTTATAAGTACCCTCATAGTATTGCGGATTCATAAAAATATCGATACCATCTGTAGGCTGAAAAGTCGCATAATTGGGATATACCCTATATCCTTCACTATAGGTACCCAGCTCGCGTCTGACCCATTGTTGCTCTCTAGCATCATAGGAAAATATTCCGTCAACAGAAAGTCCCTTGGTAATAAAATCCATATTCCAGCCGGCAGCGAAACTTCCTTCCAAATAGGTGTTTTTTTCTGTATGATATCCTGACCTAGTCAACTCCCCAAGAACATTAAATCGGTAAATTTGATTACCAAACAACAAGCCCGAGGGATTATTCAGCAGATATCCCTGTGTAGAAGGTTGGCTATTGGGTTCGAGAATGATGGGTAAATACGGGGGCTGTGTCATTGCTAGAGTCATCAATCTACTTGCGGAAGTTCCAGGTGAAGTTCGATTGGTAATACGAGCACCTAAATTGAGTTTTACCCACAAGTTTTTAGTAATGTTGACATCAATATTGGACCTAAAATTATAGCGCTGAAATTTAGGAGAGACATTATATTTAGATAAGTCAACATGGTCATAATTATTATCTTGTCCCATATAACCGCCCATCACAAAATATTTCGCAATATCATTACCACCCCTTATTGATAGATTATATTCGTGCTGAGGTGCAGTTCTAAAAATATAATCGAAATAGTCCCAGTTATAACCTAACCCGTCCGAATTATCACCCTTTGCCCTTCGAAAATTGTCTATAGCATCCTGACTAAATAATTTCAAGTTATCGATATTTCCACCAGACCGCTTCGCATCATTCATTAACGCTTCATTGTAGAGAGTCGCGTAATCTGCAGATCCCAAAAGCATAGGCAATTGTGCGGGCGTATTTAGGCCATACGACGCTTTGAAGTCTACGGTTGCTTTATCGGCGGATTGTCCTCGTTTTGTGGTAACAACGATAACCCCATTCGCTCCACGAATTCCGTAGGGTGCCGTAGCTGCTGCATCCTTCAAAATGGAAACAGTCTCAATTTCGTCTGGAGCCAAATAGCTCATATCGCGTTCAATTCCATCCACAATTACAATGGGGGATTGATTACCATAAGTTGACTTACCACGAATAAACAATTCTGAACGATCTACTCCTGGCTCTCCTCCAGCATATTGGTTGACAACCAGTCCTGGTAATCTTCCTGCAAGCATGTTATTAATATTTGCTGCAGGACTCTGTACAAGATCCTTAGTCGTAATCGTTGCGACGGCGCCAACAACATTTCTTTTCTTCTGTGTTGTGTATCCAACAACCACAACATCCTCTAGTGCTTTTACATCTTCTACTAGGCTAACCTGTAACGTTGACCTTCCGCCCGCCACAATTTGTTGAGGCTGAAAACCAATATACGAGAAGGTCAATACCGCATCCTTATAGGGAATTTCTATTCGATATCGACCTGATGCATCTGTTTTCGTTGATTTGCCACTCGCCTTAACCACAATGGTGACACCTTGCAAAACTTTCCCTGTCGAACTGTTTAAAACTGTTCCCTCTACAATAATACCCTCTTGTTGGAAACTGAAGTGGATAGACGCAGCTTTCAATTCGGTCCACAAATTGAACGTGCTACACACCGAAAGCGTAAAAAATAATGGAATTACCTTTCTTTTCATAAATAATAATTAATGATTGGTTTACTAATACAAAAATTGGTCATCAATTAGTTATTCCTTTGGAATGAACATCTCCAAAGAAATCAACCTTAAGCTGATAAACTAATTCGTTTTAGTAAAATTAAAAAGAAAGAAAAGAGAAAGTTGTTAATCGATTGTTAATGACAATTATTGAAATCGACCTCTAAAATAAATCCCACCTTATAAACAGTTTTAATAGCAACATACCGCGATCTTTTCAGCATTTTTCTAATCTTGCATATAAAAACATCAAGACTTCGTCCCAAAAAATAATCGTTATCTCCCCAAAGAGCAAGTAAGATCTCTTCTCTTTTCAAAACAATATTCGGTTTGCTTGCTAAGAAAGTCCAAAGTTCAAATTCACGTGGTGATACAACCTGCCGAGATTTATCATTAAATTCTATTGCAAGTAAATTACGGTCAAGTTTAATGTCACCAATATTGAGTTGTAATTGACAAACAACAGGCTGCTTAACCATATAATTTTGAAGTTTCAGAGACAATTCTTCAACATCAAACGGTTTTGTTATGTAATCATTGCCCCCTAGACGGAGGCCCTTTAATCGATCTGGTTTAGACAGTCTTGCTGTAAGAAAAAGCACAAACTGGTTTTTATTTAACTGAGAAATATATTCAACGAATTGAAACCCATCCCAGTTGGGAAGTTGTATATCTACTACAAGGATATCATATTTATTAATCTTATAATAAGATATTCCTTCTTCAGCAGACATTGCATGACTAACATCAAATCCGAAATTTGACAGATAATCTATGAGCATTGTCGCTAAATCAAGATCATCCTCAATCAGCAATATATGTCCATATTTTGGTATCATCTATTTTATTATTGGTATTGAAATAGAAAATATTGTTCCAGGTTGGGTATCTGATTTAACGTCAATTTTCCATCTATGAATCCGCATGACTTCCTTTACGAAAAAAAGCCCCAGGCCCAGCCCATTTGAAGTAGCTTCTTGTTTACCCCGATATCCCTTCGTGAAAATATACGGCAATTGGTTATGTGAAATACCTATTCCATTGTCTTGTACAGTCATCACCACCGTATCTCTAGCGCCAATACTCAAACGAATATGAATATGCTTTATTCGCTCTTTATTATACTTCAGGCCATTATCGACCAAATTGTTTACCGCGGTAACAAACATAAATGGGTTGACAAGCACCCTAGCCTCTTTAACGTTTTGATCCACTAAGATTTGAATCGTCGCACTTTCTGATACTAAAATCGCAAGATCTTGTTCTAATTGATCCATAAGTTCTACCAAAAAGTGTTCCTCTAGACTCACCTCTTCTTGATTAAACACACTCAAATCAATCGCTTTGTTAACTAATCGATCCAAACGGTTTATCTGACGCATCAAGGTGTCCAAAGTTGTTGACATTTTTAACTTATCATCTTTCGAAACTTTTACCGCCAAATTGGTTAAACCAATTCGTATGGTTGTCAATGGTGTATTGAACTCATGTGTGACATTGTTAATAAAGTCGGAAGCCATTTCTGCCATTCTTTTTTGCTTTATCCAGCTACTATATGTCATCAAATACAACCAAACAATACCAATTATACAGCAGCCCGATAGTAATAATAATGGTAAAATGGCTTTTAATACAGAAAAATTTGTATCAATATTCCCAACATACAACGTAAAAGCCACACGGTTCGACATCTTACTATTTGCGGTTATTGCAATCGACGATACGATATTGTCTTTGTCAATAAACCGAAATTCCCCTCCAATAGGAATATGCTGATCTTTGCCAAAGTCCAGGATTGGTATAAAGGTCTTCGCATCAAAAGTCACCGAAATATCTCTCAACACAATGGCATAACCAAAGCCTTCACCCAAATTGACTTCGGATCTGATGACCTGGAATAGGCTATCCATCGCAGGATGATTTCGAAGCCTCATTATCAAGGTCTTCGCGATACTATCTTTCAGACTATTGAAAGCATTTCTATCGTCTTGATAATAAGATCTCAGACGAACTAAATGAGGCATTAAGGTTGAATCGACAAGTTTCTGTCCGCCCGGGAATATCTTATCGTTGGAAATATGCTTATCGTAAACAACCTTAATTTCCTTTTTTTCTTTTTGAAATAGTTCGCCTCTTTTGATCTCATATGATCTTGCAATCATGAGATACTGTAATATCAAAAACAAAACTAAGCAACAGATAGCTATCCATTTATATACACCTGACCGTCTCATTTTTGCAAACAGACTATTATTTGTTTGGTTTATTGCTCATCTCGAAGATTAATTCACCACCATTTATAATGCTACTATAGGGTAATAGAAAATCAGCCAATTTCCGCCCATTTAAAGAAACGGATTTAACGTAAACATTCTTTTCAGACTGGTTACGGGCAACTATGGAAAGACTGCGTCCATTTTCAAGGTTAACCTTTGCCGATTTGACCAAAGGACTACCAATCCAATAACTATCTTCCCCAGGTGCCACTGGATAAAAACCCAATGCAGTAAATAAATACCAGGCAGACATTTGTCCACAGTCATCATTTCCCCCTAAACCCGCATGGCCATTGTGATACTGATTCCGTATGATCTGTCTGACGCGGGCCTGAGTTTTCCAGGGACTCTTGGTTATATTGTATAAGTATGCCACATGATGGGAAGGTTCATTTCCGTGCACGTAATTTCCGATAATACCATCCCGGGTAATATCCTCCGTATGTTCAAAATATTTATCCGGTAATTCCATGGTAAACAGTGAATCCAAATAAGACTCTAAACGTTTTTTGCCTCCCATTAATGCCATCATTTCAGTAGGTTGATGCGGTACATACAGGCTGTAATTCCATGAATTACCTTCAATAAATCCTTGCCCATGTGTATCCAAAACATCGAATTTCTCCTGAAATTTACCCGCTGAATTCTTCGGACGCATAAATCCAATAGCGGAATCATAGAGTGATTTCCAACTTTCAGCCCTTTTGGAAAAGGTCGTGTAAATATCCTCTTTTCCCAATTTTTTCGCTAATTGCGCTATACACCAATCGTCATACGCATATTCCAATGTATTAGAAACAGATGTTCCCGATACATCTGCAGGAACATACCCCTTATCAATGTAAGCGCCGATTCCCTCATACTGACGTTTATTTGCCGTTTGTACGCAAGCCGCTAGTGCGGCTCCTGCATCGCCTTTGTAAATGCCCTTAAGTATTGCATCAACAATAACAGACACCGAATGATAGCCGCTCATGCACCAATTATCATTCGCATAATGCGACCAAATCGGCAACATCTTCAATACACTCTGGTCATAATGAGCCATCATGGATGCTACAATATCAGCATTACGAGAAGGGTTAATTAAATTCAACAGCGGATGAAAAGCCCGATAAGTATCCCACAGCGAAAATGAAGTATAATTCGTAAAACCTTTGGCGCGGTGCACCTCCTGATCCAAGCCTTTATATTCACCATTCGTATCCATATAGACTGTCGGCATTAAGCTTGCATGGTACATGGCTGTATAAAAATTGACCAGGTCTTCCTTGTTCAACATTTCAGCTTCTATCTTATGCAGCTCCTTTTCCCAAGCTTCTTGGCCTTTCTTAACGTAGCCATCAAAATTCCAGTCCGGAGCCTCAGCCTCCATATTGGCCAATGCATTCTTCATGCTTACTGGACTTAAAGCTACTTTCAGAAGGATGGATTCTTGTGCTTTTGTATCAAAATCCAAGTGTAGCTTAATATTGTGCGCTGCAAGGTCGGGGAAATTATTTTGTTGATCAAACTTACGCCAGAAACCATTATACACAGATTTTCCATCTTCATACTTGGCGCCATAATTCTTAAAAGCTTTTGAGGTCTTTATTGCAAAGTATACGGTGCGCGTTCTCGACCAACCGTTTGTTTGACGGTAGCCTACCAGTGTTGAATCGTTCAATACCTTGACAACGGTCCAAACATTCTTGCCATCATAATTATAAATCCCAGCAGTTAGATCTACGATAAGATGTGAAGCGTCAGACTCTTTGAATGTATAACGGTGGAGCCCTACACGCGTTGTAGTCGTTAATTCAGCCTTAATCTGATGTTTATCCAGTAGAACACTGTAATAATTGGCCTCAGCTCGCTCATTGGCATGTGAGTAGGATGATCGATAACCGTCTTGCGGTCGATCAGCTGTACCCGGATTCAATTGAACTTTTCCTTGTGTCGGCATGATCTGTATATCACCAAGATCGGAGTGACCAGTGCCACTAAAATGTGTATGACTAAACCCGACAATCGTCGGATCATCATACTGATAACCAGCACAATATTTATAAACATCACCGTTGTACCGTCCATTGACAGCATAAGATAATGTATCCGTATCAGGACTTAATTGTACAGCACCGAATGGAACTGTCGCCCCCGGAAAAGTATGTCCCATTTTCGCCGTTCCGATGAGTGGTTTGACATACTGAACTAATTTAGTTTCTTGTGCCTTTAATAGATATGGGACACTAATTAATCCCAAAAAGACTAAACTTCTGATATTCATCGCTTATGAATTATAGTGTGGGATTTTGGCTATAATCGGCCCATAGCTCATCAATAGTTTTACCCGTCTCCACTTTCCAAAAAGCATCACTATAGCTTTTGCTACGCATCGCTGCATCCAATTTTTTGACAAAATCCTTCTTTACATGTAGATTGATCCAGTACAAAAAGCGCGCTGTAATACGATAAGAATCGGTGTATTTCTGCTTTTCGTTATATTCTGGCAGCTTCCAGTTTGCCCTCGCATTATCTATGCCATCATCAAATCGGACAAAATCGGCTATCCCTTCCGTAATCCACCACGGGCCCGCCCCATCGGGGTATGCTTGAACAATATGCATGACTTCATGGGTAACCACGTCAATATCCCCTGGATTTTTGGCAAACCAAGCTGGACTGTAACGGACAATCCCACCCGCTGTCGCTGCCACACCTTTATAGTCCGGATCAATAACGAAAGACACCTTTTTTATGGTCTTTTTATTATATTTCTTGGCTAGTTTAGGGTAGTTTATAAAATATGCTGCCACCAATCTTTCTTTTAAAGGAGCACTAAAATCTTTGTCTTTATTAATCCAAATTAGGGTATAACCACCTTTACTGATACTATCAACATCCACAGCCACCTTGCGGTCGTTTTCTGTATGTTTCCAGTTATCCTGCGCGAAAAGTGAACAAGAGTATGCCAAGCCAAATACGGTAACAACTACTTTTAAGTTTTTAAAGTTTATCATAACCCAATGATTATTTCTTTTTGTTCGATTTCAACTTGATATTTGTTTGCAAATCCGTTGTCATTGAATAAGGCGCTGAATTTTTGGACGATCCCCTCGTATAATTGGGTTTTGCCGCCATGTCAAAATTAAGTGTGCCACCTTCATGCAATGCTTTGTGACTTAACCAGTTTTTACCATAAGCCTTACCATTCATTTGCAATGTGTTTACATATACATTTTCAGCTGAGTTCTTCGGTGCATCAATGGTCAATGTCTTACCATTTTCAAATGTTAGGGTCGCTTTTTTAAATAATGGAGCTCCCAGCACATATTCATCCGTCGCCGGACAAACAGGATAGAATCCAAGCGCTGAAAAAACATACCATGCAGAGGTTTGACCATTATCTTCATCACCACAATAGCCATCAGGTGTAGGCTTATACATTCGGTCCATCACTTGACGCACCCAATATTGTGTTTTCCAAGGTTGGCCAGCGTAATTGTACAAATATGGCATATGCTGAATTGGCTGATTACCATGTGCATATTGCCCCATATTCGCAACTTGCATTTCACGTATTTCATGGATAATACCACCATAATAGCTGTCGTCGAAATCTGGGGACTGAACAAACACCGAATCCAACATGCCCACAAAAGTCTTTTCCCCTCCCATCAGATCGATCAGCCCCTGAACATCGTGAAATACGCTCCACGAATAATGCCAGCTATTGCCTTCTGTGAATGCGTCACCCCATTTCAATGGATTAAAAGGAGCTTGGAATTTTCCATCTTTATTCTTTCCACGCATAAGATTGGTCGATGGATCAAATAAATTCTTATAGTTCTGTGCACGCTTAGCATACAAATCAATTTCAGCCTTCGGACGGTTCAATGCTTTTGCCAATTGGTAGATCGTGAAATCGTCATAGGCATATTCCAATGTACGCGCTGCATTTTCATTGATTTTAACATCATATGGCACATAACCCAAACTATTGTAATATTCAACGCCTTTTCTTCCAACAGCACTCATTGGTCCTTCGTTATTAGCACCGTGTTGTAAAGCTTCATATAACTTATTGATATCATAACCGCGCAATCCCTTCATATAAGCATCCGAAACCACCGAAGCAGAGTTATTACCCACCATGATATCAGCATACCCCGGACTGCTCCATTCAGGAAGAAAGCCTCCTTCTAAATAGGCATTGAGAAGACCTTCCTGCATTTCCTTATTAATGGAAGGATACATAAAATTTAAGAATGGGTACAACGCCCTAAAAGTGTCCCAAAAACCTGTTCCTCCAAATAAATAACCAGGAAGTGTTTTTCCATTATATGGACTGTAATGTACAGCCTTTCCTTGCGCATCAATTTCATATAACTTGTTCGGGAAAAATAAAGTCCGATACATGGTCGAATAAAATGTACGCAGCTGATCGATATCATCACCTTCTACTTTAATTTTCCCTAAGGTCGAATTCCAGATCTGACGTCCGTCTTCTTTTATTTGATCGAAAGATTTGTTACCTAACTCATTTAAGTTTAATAAGGCTTGTTCGGCACTGATAAAGGAAGACGCCACTTTCACCTGCACTGGTTTCGTTTTGTCTTTTACCTTAAACCCTACAATTGCACCAGTGTGATCACCTTTGATCTGAAGTTGTCCATCCTTCTTCTCTTTGCCTTCCCAAGTAGCGACACTTGCAAAAGGTTGATCAAAAACCAAAACAAAATAATTCTTGAAATTAGCTGGCAGTGGACCGCGTGCATATTTCGAAGAATAGCCAATTATCATATTTTTTTCTGGAATAATCTGAACTTCAGATCCCTTTTCATAAGCATCCAAAACAATATAAGCGTCGTCTGTTTTATTAAACGAGATCCTAAACATGGCTGCGCGTTCTGTTGGTGTCATCTCTGCAGTCACATCGTGATCCGCTAGATAAACCGAATAATAATACGGTTTTACAATCTCCGCTTTATGCGAAAACCAGCTCGCACGCTCATCTTGATCAAATACAGGCTTTCCAGTTACAGGCATGATAGAAAAAACACCGTAATCATTCATCCAGGGTGATGGCTGGTGAGTCTGTTTTAATCCACGAATCTTATCAGCGGTATATTGATACTGCCATCCGTCGCCATTTTTTCCTGTTTGTGGTGTCCACATATTCATTCCCCAAGGTCTCGCAATCGAGGGATAGGTGTTACCATTGGACAACTCAAATTTGGATTCGGTACCCATTAATGGATTAACAAGATCGACAGCTTCTAGCTGCTGTCCTCTAAATTTCTGAGCCAAAACCGGTTTTGCGTAAAACAAACCCAAAGACAATAACGACCCTAGAAAAACACTTAAAGATTTCTTCATTATTTAGGATATATAAAAATATTTCTACTAAAACGTATTAGTAAAGATATAAAAAAGAATATTAAATCAAAATAAAGACCTGGAATTGGACAAACACGTCTTATGATTTTTACAATTCAATTTCTATATATTCATTTGCTGTCCCATTTTAGCGTCGCATCAATTTCGTTGAGATGATATATTCTTTTGGTGTGGATATCCCCTGATCTATTTCCTTTAACAAAACTTTCACACAAGTTTTAGCTAGAGCTTCCAATGGTTGTTGTATACAGGAGATTTTAGGATTCAAAATATCAAATAATTCATGGTCATCAAAAGAAAACATCGGAAAATTATAGCTATTCTCAGGCGCCGACCGCAATACCTTCAATCCGAGAATACAAAGATAATTTGTGGTAAAAAATAGACCATCTAAGCCTATCTGCTTAGCAGCCCAATTTTTCAACATACGCGAACCTTTCTGCTTCAGGTGCTGATAAGGTAATTGCAATATGCGAGGTTCCATTCCGTATGTGTCACAAAACTCCAAATAAGCACGTTTACGTGCCAACATTTGTGGTTGATCAGAATCGATGGTTACGAGCCCAAAATTTATACAACCAATAGATTTCAAATAGTCACATGCATTCTTCCCACTAACTTCATTGTCAATATGTATATAATGGGTTTCCACTGTTGGAGAATTTCTATCAAAAACGACCAACGGAACCTTATGTTCCAATATTTTGCGCTGATATTCTTCCAGATCTACTGTCGGAGCCAAAATAATACCCTCCACTTTCTTTTCCAACATCGAATCGATGATATCGCGTGCATTTTGCGAATCTCCAAGCGTACTACTGTAGAGGACATGATAATTTTTCTTTCGGAACAATTCCTCTACATACAATGCAAATGGACCAAAAAAAGAATCCCCAATATTCTCTACAATTAGACCAATAGTATTTGACCGCCCCGTTGCTAAACTCTTAGCGAGAGCATTGGGCTTATAGCCAACTTTTTCAACGTATGCAAGTACGCGGTTTTCCAATTCCTTGCTAATGCGGGCTCGCTCGGCTTTGTGATTAATGACTAACGAAACAGTTGATTTAGACACATTGAGTTCTTGTGCTATTTCTTTAATTGATTTGGCCATAAGAGCATTTTCATAAAATTAGGGTGAAATTAGAAAATAAATATGAACATATCGGAGATTACAATTGATAGCACACACTAAATTATTACACAATCGTATGCGTAGGCAGCAAAAAAGAACAGATTATCCAATTAAGGCTCTTTCATTACCGTTGTTATCCCTCCACGAATGCGAGCGAATACGATCAAAAAGATATTTTTGACTAAATTTAACGCTCATTCTTTTTAGAGTAATACTTCTTTAAAATAGAAGTATTACTCTAAAGAACATACGAACCATTATAAATAAAATTAAATAGGACCATAAAATTAAATAGGACCACCTGACTGTTTTAATGGATTAAGTTGCACTGCGATATAAACTAGTGGACAATCTTAGCGATGAAAAAAATTAATTTTAAGAAATAACCGAATGCAAATGAAAATATCTTTTATGTTATCTCTTTTTTTGACTCTAGCCTCTCTTGCTATAGCTCAAAAGAAGGACCAAAGGCCGAATATTGTACTTATTATGGCAGATGATCTTGGTTATGGAGACCTTGGTGTATACGGTCAGCAAAAAATTGAAACGAGGCATATCGATTCATTGGCTGCCAAAGGGATGAAATTTGACAACTTCTACGCTGGTACATCTGTGTGCGCTCCGTCGCGATCATCTTTAATGACAGGACAGCATACCGGCCATACCTACGTACGCGGTAACAAAGAAATTGAGCCCGAAGGACAACAACCGCTAGCCGACTCTGTACAAACTTTCGCTATGCTTCTACAACAAGCAGGATATACAACCGGTGCGTTTGGCAAATGGGGACTTGGCATGGTCCATACAACAGGTGCTCCTGATCAAAAAGGATTCGATGAATTCTATGGCTATAACTGCCAACGTCAATCCCATCGCTACTACCCAACTCACCTCTGGCATAATAACGAAAGGATAGAACTCCACGGCAATGGTTTAATGGCCCAAGGACAGTATGCTCCAGCATTAATTCAAGAAAAGACCTTGAAATTTATTGATGAAAATAAAGAAAAACCTTTTTTCCTTTATGTACCTACAGTTCTTCCTCACGCCGAATTATCGGGTCCGGATGACAAATATTATCAGTTATATGCAGACAGGTTTGATGAAAAACCACATAAAGGAAATGACTATGGCCCACAAGCGACTGTTTCCGGTTACGCTTCGGTAGAAAAACCGCATGCCATGTATGCGAGTATGGTAAGCCGTATGGATGCTTATGTCGGTCAAATTGTTGATCGTTTACGCGAAAACAAGCTATTGGATAATACAATTATCATTTTTACAAGCGACAACGGATCGCACAAAGAAGGCGGAGCCGATCCCAATTTTTTCAATAGCTCTGGCGGGTTACGCGGCAACAAACGCGACCTCTATGAAGGTGGCATCAAGACCCCTTTCATTGTTTATTGGCATGGTAAAGTTGCGGAAGGAAAAACCTCAAACTACCTGGGTGCTTTTTGGGATATTATGCCGACGATGGTCGAGCTTGCCGGGACAAAAAAAACGCATTATACAGACGGAATTTCATTTTTACCAACGCTGCTAGGTAAAAACAAGCAACAAAAACAGCACCAATACCTGTACTGGGAATTTCATGAAGATGGGGGTCGTCAAGCCCTGCGCCAAGGAGATTGGAAACTTATCTTACAAAAAGTGACAAGTAGCCAACCTACAGCCGAACTATATAATCTCAAACAAGATCCAAAAGAACAACACAATATTGCCCAGGAAAACCCAACGAAAGTAAAAGAATTACGTCAGCTGATTGAAAAAGCGCATGTCGAAAGTGATATTTTCCCATTAACAAGTGTAAATATGCACATAAAATAAGGTTTGGGGAGTAGCAAACTCAGCGTTATTTTCCCCAAAAAACATTAAAATTCCGGAAAGTATAGCAACAGGAAAAAGATACCAAGAAATAGAAATGATTGACTTCCTATACAGGCACAAAAAAAGATCCTAGCCCACTGTAGAACTAGGATCGTATAGATAAAGAAGTACCGCCAACAGATACCATTTATCAATGAATCGTTAGCTTATTATCCCAACTGAGGGTCAGTTTTCGAATGATTACCCGTTTCCACACGCCCCGCAAACTGGCGTTCAAATTTGGTTCCCCCCACGTGCAGCGTCACATCATACCAACCATGGGTTTTATGAGATTCCACAATCCACTTCGTAGATTTCCCTGCCGCAAGTACAATAGATTTCTTCCAGGTGCTGTAAGCATTATCTTCTACATGTACATGAAATGATTTTTCCCCTTTGTTATGGACCTCCAGTACAAGATTACCCGTCAAAAGACCTTTCTTCCCGATTTCATAGGTCGCTCCAACAGATAAGGGTTCCTCCTGTCCTTTAAATCCGCGCATAAAACCATTAGGTCCGTACACAGTCAAATCGTAAAGGTGATCTTTAAAGTCCGCCAAGTTCCAGTCAAAGCTTAGTTCCTGACCAGCAACAACTGCAAATGGCCAAAATTTCACTCCGTCTTTATAACTCGGGCCACTATAGACATTAAATGGGCTATTTAGCGATTTACTACCAAATACCTTATTGCCAACTTCTAATCTTAAATGAATTCGGTTGCCTTCTTCAGCAAAGGCCTCTTGAACATAGAGCTCATAGGCCAACGCACTAGAATTTTTCTGACCTTTCTCCTGTCTCGCCAGTAAAGTTGAATGACCCTTAGACCGTAATGCTGCGGCATCCTCTTTCGACCAAACGTGAAAATTATTGGGCAGCGGTTTCGCTTTCGCCTGATCAATCGCATAGATCTGCTGATTCCGATCGAGGAAAGGCAAATCAACTGTATTCGATCCTTCAGCTTTCCGAAATACCGATGTCAAGTCACCTGTAATGGCCCGGCGCCAAGAGCTTATATTTTCCTCTTTAACCTGCTTACCCAACTTTTTCTCGAAAAAATGCTCCATAAACTGAATCGTCGACGTGATATCACAGATCTCCGAATTGACCCATCCGCCTTTAGACCAAGGGGAAGCCACAATCAAAGGGACGCGGTAACCAAGCCCCACTGGGCCCTCCGTTGCATTATCTTTTTCTTCACCATCGGCAAGCTCCTGTGCTAAACTCACATATTCTCCACTATAATCTAATTCCGGAGAAGTTTTTCCAGAACGGCTATCTGCGGGGTTAGGTGCTACAAAAGGAGGAATATGATCAAAGTAACCATCATTCTCATCATAGTTCAAAATAAAAATGGTCTTCTTCCAGATTTCCGGATTTTCTGTCAAAATATTCAATAGCTCCGACACATACCAAGCTCCATACATGGGCGCGCTCGGATGATCCGAAAAGCTTTGTGGTGCTACAAGCCAGGACACGGCAGGTAACTTCCCGGATTTCACATCATGTCTAAATTGGTGGAGTACATCGCCCTTAGGCACGGTAATCTTTTCACCCTCATGTGTCACCACGCTTGTCTCACGATAGAAAGAATCTCCCTCGTTCGTCTGAAAAGCGCGTTCATGCAAAGCACGCTGCTCTTTAGGAAGCTGCTGAAAAGCAAGCTCCGTAAGACGTGCCAAATGTTTTTGGTAGCTATTCAGCTGTTCCTGCTTCTGCTTGAGTTTATTCTGCGTTTTTTGTACACTCTCGGTATTATTAGTCGCTAATGCTTTTTCTAGTTCTTGAATCTCGGCTGGTAGCTCTGCAACACGTTTACGCATAAAATCAAGATGGCTTTTCTTGAATTCAATATGATATTGTGCAAACCATTCCAAATTGTTGTCCGTGAAATTACCCAACAGATCCTCACCGTCTAAGCCACTTTCTATGCTGACTTCATTTTGGTAGACTTTCCAAGAGATCCCTGCTTCTTCCAGTCGTTCCGGAAAAGTCTTCCAGTGTGCCCAACGGTTAAAATAGATATCTGAATTCCGCACCAAAGGTTTAGCCCCTTTATGTGGCACACAGGTTCCCGTCCAGAAAAAATGACGATTAGTTGTTGTACCCGTAATAGACGAACAGAAGTGCTGGTCGCAGATGGTAAAGGCATCAGCCAATGCATAATAAAAAGGGATATCCTCGCGTGTATAATAACCCATTGTTAGTGGAATCTCTTTCAAGACCTTTCCTCCTGGCCGTTTTGCTTCGATCCAGTTATCGTGTTTACCCTGATTTCGGGCGGCCATCTGATTTTCCCAGGAATGTGGTAAATTTCCGGTCCAGGCAGCATTTGAGTTTTTGATATCCAGTCGGAACGGCGAATAGGTCTTACCTGCAGCCGACGATTGCAACCATACAGGGTTACCACTAGGCAATTTAATCGCCCGTGGATCATTAAACCCTCGAACCCCACGAAGTGTTCCAAAACTATGATCAAAAGAACGATTCTCTTGCATTAATAATACAATATGCTCGGCATCTAAAAAGGTACTTCCGGTGATCGGTTCAATCGCCAATGCACGTTGTATCGCATCTGGCATAGCACTCTGTAACCCAAAAACACCAGCTAACAATGAAGCCTTCTTGATAAAATCTCTTCTGCTATCCATAAATTAATTTGTTGTCTCTCTTATAAATTCAATGGTCTACAGCGAATATATCCATTCGCCGCCGTTTTTCATGTAACGTTTTTAACAAAAATCCCCGCAAATGATTGATCTCATTTGCGGGGATTGTTTTATTCGAAGGACTTATTTCAAAAGCCACATCAATTGGTTGATTTCATCCTTACCCCCATATTGACGGGCGAGCGCTTCATCCAGATTTTGCCCGTTATAATTGTATTCTGTAGATGGATATCGCCAACGAACAGGTATCTTGGTCGGATCATCCGCGTTCAAACTGGATGCTGGATTGATTTTCCATTTTGGGTAACCTGTACGACGATAATCGTAGTAGGGATTCATTCGTCCTTGCAAGAAACTAGCCAAATACTTTTGGGTCATAATTGCTTCAATCTGTCCTTCTTTAGTAGTAGGGAATTGATCACCATAAGAAGCAGTTGCACTAGCAATATAGGTTCCGTCTAAAGGCATATTGTGTGTGTATTGACTGGTATTTGGGGTGTTGTCGGCAATGAATTTCATCGATGCTTCAATACCCTTTTTATACCAATTGACGGAAGATTCTGTCACCCAACCTCTTGCTGCTGCTTCAGCAACCACAAAACATAAATGCGCATAGCTGTACTGTTGTGTTGGTTCACCACTTACGAGCTCGGTGTAACGATCATTCAGTTTAGAATAGTCATTTTTCTTCTTCAAATCCGCAATATCGCCAAATGCCAAGGATGGATCAATACCAACATATGCATCGAAATCACTCACTTGTTTACCATTGGCAATTTGCAAAGCTGATGGATTTGCATAGAAAAAAAGCCTTCTGTCCTTATATTGCTTCAAACGGTCTATAATCTCCGTAGACACAACTGGATAAATAACGAAACTATTACTGATTTTATAAAAAGGATAGGTTTGACCGCTTTTATCCGAACGTACCAACTGAAAGTTATCCCCATTTGAAGTAAATAATGGCTTATTTGAAAGAATAGACTGAAACCTTCCCTTTAAATTCAAGTCTGCATCAGCTTCCTTTTTGCTCAATTGGATCAGTACATTCAACGCGAAACTGTTGACAAGCTTTCTCCATTTTGTTATATCTCCACCATACATCGGATCGCCTGCGAATTTTGCTCCGCCTGCAAAGAGCTGATCTGCTTTTTCCAGTTCGTTAAGTATACCCAAAAAGACCTCTTTTTGCGTATCGTATTTTGGAAAATATGTTTTGTCTGATTCGCCTTTTAAAGCTTCTTTATAAGGTACGTCGCCTACACTCATGGTAGCCTCATAAAATTTTACAGCTCTGGCAAAATACATTAACCCATTGTAGGAATTTGCTAACACATCTGTTGCAGCGTATTGTCCCATGAAGTGAGCATCATTGATTGCGCTCATTGATATACCCCCTTCACCGAATCCATTATATTGATACCCCTCCACCAATTCCGTCCATGCAATCTCCTTTGTTAACAAATAGGGCTGCATAAATGATTTCTGAGTAGGCTGATTCGCTAAATTTAATATGATACGAGTCGCTAGCATCGAAGAATTCACTTGCACAGGAGTTTCCGGATTCGTGTTTATCTCATCAAATTTTGAACAACTTGCCAATGAGATTAAACTCCCCATGGCAATATATATACACATTTTTTTCATTTTCATCTTAATTTTACTGGTTTTTAGAAAGTTACATTTAAATTAAAACCTATGTAACGCATAGATGGTGAGTTCAAATCTTCTGAACCTACATCTGGATCAGAAAAACGGTATTCTTTTGTCCAAAGAAGCAAATTCTGCCCAGTAACACCGACACTGGCACGCTTAGCTTTAAATTTAGATGCTAATTTCTCAGGGACGCGATAATTGAGCGATAGCTCGCGAAGTTTAATAAATGTCTCATCCCAATAATTACGTCTTCCAGAATACGCAGATTTCCAATAGGTCTCATAAGAAACTACTTTATCATTGTCTGCAAAAACACGTGTGTCTTCTGCAACTTGTCCGTATTTATCATACGTAACACCTCCTGAAACGATCTTCACACCAGGTGCAACAAACGTTTTATTACCATTAACGACCTCTTCGTAACGATATGGATTGTCTGAATCAGGATGCGCACCAGTCTGCCATAAACGAGCGTTCATACCTGAATAAGACATTCCTTTTATTCGACCGTCAACACTCAAAGAAAGCGAGAAGTCTTTGTAACGAAATTGATTTGTCAATCCACCGAACCATTTTGGTGCAGTATAACCATACAACTGAGCAGCATATTTTGCAGATATTGGCATTCCCGAAGCATTGTTAACAATCTGACCGTCAGGCGATCTTTCCCAATCCTTTACTGTAATATAATCCGTCCTAGCTCCCTTTTTAACGTATAATGCATCTGCAGAATAAACGGGATCAAGCTTGTGGAAGAATTCCAAGTTTTGCGACATATTTAAAATAATATCCCATTGGAAATTTTCCTTTTTGATAGCAGCTGTACCCAATGTAATTTCATGACCTTTGGTCATTTTCTCCTCTTGCGTATTAATTAACCGCGAAGTAAAGCCCGATGACCCCGATATGGTTGCATAAGTTGTTACATTATGTAGTAGACGATAATAGCGGGTATAATTACCATAGAATCGATTTTTCCATAATCCAAAATCAAAACCGAACTCTGTTAAATCGCGCTGCGTAGGTGATATGGAGTAATCCTTGATTGAGTTCGGATAAGAAGCGGTTGGCAATCCATCCCACACATTGTTGCTAATTGTAAAGGCCTGGTTTATTTCATATGGAGAAGGAACTGTCTTCGTAACGGCCCAAGATCCACGGATTTTAAACATATCCAACCAAGCCGGCTTATTTCCTATAAGATCACTTACGACTATACTACTTGAAACTGAAGGATAAAAATAGGAACGTTGTTCTTTAGATAAAGCCGAAGACCAATCGTTACGTCCTGTCGCTTCTACAAAAACAGCATTACGCCAGGAGACAGAAAGGCGTCCATAGGTGCTGTTGACCATTTCTTTTGTTTTACTTTCAACAGTCGACACTGGATCAATTGAGTTTCGAAGTGAGTAAAACCCTGGAATCGATAACCCATTGACTGTCGTAGCTGTAACGGCATTGTCACGTCGATAAAAAAGAGCACCGCCCAATAATCCGTCGAAGCCAAAATCACCAACTTTCTTTTTCGCTGTAAAGATTACGTCATTAGTTGTACTAAAACCATCCTGATTTTGCATCCAATACTTTCCTTTACTATCAAAGCCGGAATATCCACCCCTCGTACCGTAAATGCCCATGGGATTACGTTGCTCCCGTCTTTGTCCATAGTAATCATATCCTGTACGTACCATAAGTTTCCCCCAATCAGAAACCTTATAATTCAAGGTCAAGGCGGCGTTCATCTTATTGACCAACTCAGGAGTAACTTTTTCATAAGCCGTTAAATATGGATTATCATACCAGGCTTTATACATCCAATTCTGCGATTGATCTTTAATCAACCAATAATCTTTATAATCTTGTAAGTTATACTCAGGTCCAGTCCAAACGAGAATATTATAAATATATCCCTGATCATTATATCCCGCTCCAAAATTACTTGTTGCTGAACGACGGTTATAGGCGAGGCGCGTTTCGATATCAACTTTTTCGCTAATCTTAGTCTGCCCAGCGACAGACATGTTTGTCATGTTCAGCTTTTGGTTTGGATATTGCCCTTTATTATAGATATGATTTATTGACGTTCTGATACTTCCATGTTCACCCTGATTAGTAAAACTGACGGAGTTATTGGATATAAATCCGGGTTCAAGGAAGTTCTTAAAATTATCCTTGCCACGGGAAAGCAACTCCATCTCCTCCAGTTGTTTTGTCAGTGGATTCCATTGTTTGGCTGTACGCCCAATATCCAGTTTATCTCCCCACACATAATCATCATTATTGAACTTTCCCCCTTCACCTGAAGAGTATCCATGTTGTACCTCCGGCAAAGCCAGGTAACCCGAAAAAAACATGTTGTTGCTATTGACGGAGATCTCCGTTCCTTTTTCGGCGAGCCCTTTTTTCGTCGTAATCATAATAGCGCCACCAGCCCCCATGCTACCGTACAATGCCGTTGCGGTTGCTCCTTTCAAAACGTTCATATCCTCGATATTATCTACCGGAACATCACGTAGGGTGAGATTTTCATAGGCAACACCATCGATCACCAAAATAGGTGTTAGTCCCCTTACTTGGATTTGAGGTGTACTGTTAAACTCCGTACTGTTCAAAACACGTACACCCGATATTCGTCCGGTCAATGTAGTTCCCACATCAACCCCCTTTACCCGAGTCAAATCATCACCTTTGATGTTTTGCGTCGCATAACCCAGTGCTTTTTGTTCTCTCTTTATCCCCAGTGCCGTTACAACAACTTCACCAAGCTCTTCGGACGATTTGCCTAACTTAATGACATCAGCATTTGAAGCGGATACTTCACTTGTCTGATAACCAATATAGGAAACTAATAAAATGGCATCGTCTGCCACATTAACAAATCGAAAAGTGCCTTGCTGATCGGTCGTTGTTACTTGTGTACCCCCTTTTACCCGCACGGTCACTCCAGCGATAGGCTGTCCCGTTTCTTGATCGACAACCTTACCTTTGATCTCTTTGGCCGCGTTAGAAACGGGCCTTTCGTTTTTCACCCTAGTTTCGTTGCCAGTTTTTCTCGAAATCACATAAAGCTTCTCATCAATTTTTTTAACCTCAAGATTTCCCTCTGAAATTGTCTGAATAAATTGAACAATTTGCTCCTTTTTCAATTTATCAAGATCAGCGGCTTCATTGATCTTTTGGTTCGAGATCGAAGCGTCATAACCAAATTTGACGTTGAATTTCTGTTCCATTCGCGTGAGGATTTTCCCGATTCCTTCACTGGTAGAAAATTGTGAAGCCATGGTCTGAAGTGCGAGCGACTGAAAGAGCAGCGCACTTCCCATAAGTTTTAAATAGTAATTGGTTCTTTTCATAAATTACTTTTTATGGATAATTGTTTGGTTAAATGCAGTATTGAGCATCTTGAGAGACTTCTCCAAATCGCTAGCTGGTAGATACCCAGTATAACTTTCAGTTCGGAAAGAATCGATTAATTCGAGATGACTATCAGGATAAAGATTATTTAGATCGTCTACGATCTGAGAAAGAGGCACCTCTTTAAATGACAAGAGATCACTCTTCCAGTTCGATGCAGTGCTCGTATCCGCATTGGCTATATCAAATTGTCTTTGTCGCATATCATAGGCAACTTTTTGGCCAGGCTTAACAAATGAATATTGCCCGTCGCGCGAAACGCGGACTTTACCATGATTCAACACCAGGCTACTACGTCCTTCAGAACAATTTAAATTAAATGCCGTACCCAACACACGTACATCAAAGTCCCCAGAACTGGCTATTACAAAAGGTTGTTCAGTATTCTTAGCTACCTCAAAAAATGCTTCCCCAGAAAGCTTTATCCGACGTAAACTGTCTGTATCAAAATCTGACAACAATTCAATATGTGCACCTTGCCGAAGAGAAACATGTGTACCATCGGGCAATACAAGTTGCTTAACAAATTTTGTCGGATTGGAATAATGAACAATTTCAGAAACTTTATTAATCTCTTGTTGGTCCTTAAATTTAAATTGGAACAGGCAAGCAAGGCCGATCAACAGTAAACAGGCGGCGGAAATGACAGACCAACGCCTTTTCCAAATAGGTATTACTGCTGTAGTCAACGAGGCCCCTGTAATCGTAAAGAAGATATCCTCGGAGGTTGTTTTATTTAGTTCACAATCGCGATCGTCCAGCGCAACGACTTCCTCAACATCTGGAAGTTCATCCCTATCACAAGAAGTCAGTAAATCAAGAAATATGGCGTTTTCCTCGGGACTAAGTTCCCCCTTAAGGAATTTTTTATATAAAGCAGCTATTTTGGAATTCATCATCTATGCCAATCTTTAAATACATATACGTATCCAGATGGCCGAAAGACGATGCGGCTCTAAAAAATATTTAAAAAAATCAACAGGGCTATTGAAATCTCAAAATGATCAATAATATATTGGCGAACAAACTTGTTGCCTTTAACTAATTGATCACGGACGGTATTAACGGAAATCCCAAGCCTATCTGCAATTTCCTGATTATCCAAAAACTCTTCTTTACTCAGAAGAAAAATTTCGAGTCGCGCTTTCGGGAGTTTTGAAATGGCCTCACGATAAACTCGCTCCAAATCTTTAAACCGAATAGCCTCCTCATTCGAATTGTCTACCAATTTGGTCTGGTCGATATCTGCAGTCTGAAATTGGAATCGAACCTTTTGTTTCCGTAATTCATCAAACACCAGATTTCGGGCAATCGTATAGAGGTAAGACTGCGGATTTTTATTGCCATCTAATTCCGCCCATTTTTTCCAAATTCGGGAGAATGTTTCCTGGACTAAATCTGCGGCAGCTGGTTCTTCTTTCAGATGTAAATAAGCATATTTGTACACTTTGTCCTTATACAACAAAAAGAAAGTTTTAAAATCCAGGGCATTATTATTTTCAATAGGCATTCTTTATCACATATAATTGATCCTACAAGTTTAGTGAGAATTTTTTAAAATATGCCCATGAAATGCGTAGGATGTGCGACATGTAAGCTCAAGCAAGAACAGCGGTAACAATTTAATTATAATGAATTTACATTAAATTAACACTAGTATCATGGGATATTCGATCAACAAAATAATGGCCATGAGAATGCACAATCTTATACCGCAAAGAATAGTTTGGCTTAAATACATAAAAAATTCCATGACATCTATGCCATGGAATTTTTTATGTATTTCTATTGATTACAATACTGCTTCCTATTTTAACAAAGGAAATGGCCCCAGGAAGTAAGTTCCTCGCTTATAGAAACGGAGAAAGAAATCAAGCACCGCATCGTTCACTGGAAAGAAGAACTGCTTATCCACCTCCGCCTTAAATAGATTAACATAGTACTTCGGCAACTCACTTGGGAAGAAATCTTCAACCAAAAGATTCAAAAAATACCGTGCATAAGGTACCTCACTTTGATCATCTTTCTGTACAAAGTTGTTATTCTTTAATGGAAAAAATTCCGCTATACCGCCAAAAACTTCTAAACCCGTTTTTGGATTAAAGAATACCGTAACTTGGGCATCTTCCGTAAGATCCAAATTTGATTCTGGAAGTGGAGATTCTTCTTTGCTCGGGTATTTTTGTTGATACTTCTTAAAGAAATCTGTTGCAAACTCCTTCACTTCTTTTCCTTCCATAAACGCAACAGCCGCCTTATGTTCTGACTGGAACAATTTGCCCATATCTTTCAGCTGCTTTTCCGTTTTCTTCAAACTCTTATCCTTACCATTCAAGGCCTCAATGCGATAAGTCATCTCATACTGCTCCGGTAAATCAAAATTTACCTCATCGGTATTCACAACGGTCATGATTCCAGAGAGATTCCAAGCATCTTTCCATGGCACAATTTCCATATAGAAAGATAAGGTTTCCGTAGGTTCAACAAATTGCTGTATAGAGTCCTTAAAGATTTTAAATGCTGTCTTTGTACCGATATGTTTTACATGCACATAAAGCTCGTCCGCTTTTACATATTCAAAAAAACTATTAATACGATTACCTAAAGTTTTGACAATACCATATAGCGCATGTTCTTTGCCAACCACCTCAGCTACAAATTCAGATGCCTTCAATGCAAACAGATGCAGTCTGTAATTATTGAAATGGTTATCTCGAACGCGATAGATCATCTGTTGTAACTGATTCTGATCGTGTTGATATCGCCCTATCTCCGCAACTTGCATCAAATGATTGAGATTGGTGTTATATTCACCCGCTGTCAGGTAATTTGTGGCAACAAGCTTTTCAATAAAATTACGGACTTCAAAATAGTTCGCCCCTTCGTCCAAAACATATTCTAGTTTTAACTTTTCATTTTCAGGAGCAACTTCATAATGTTCTTCCAAGATCGAATAGGCCAAATCTGTAACCAATTGGATCAAACGACCACGGGGATCAATAAATAAATGTGGATTACGTTCACTGAAAAATAACCAGGTCAATACAGCTATATCTTCACTATTAATATCCTCAGCATAATAATCCGTTAGGTCATTATCATTATAAAAAGGCAAAAGTTGATTGTATAGTTCTGTATGGATCGTTCTAAAAGCAGCAAAAATTCCTGTTTTCGCAATAACGTCTTCTAAGTAACACGTTAGATAGATACTCAATGTCTTTAAAGCATCGGTATGGATGAGATCATTTGTCTCTTGCTCCTCAAACCATAGTGTAGATAAACTATCATTGATTTCATTTGCAACGCGTAAGTAATAACTATCTATTTCGTTTGTTTTTTGATAAGTATGGTGTGCTATCCAGTCTTGAATAAAAATTCTGTTTCCTCTCATATGAAAAATGCTAAAACCAAAAGTAGCCAAATTTTCGAAATATCCATACGGGCAAAACACAAGATAGCAGAAATAGGACTCACTATTCGCCACTTTCCTTAACAACAAAATATATTAAGACGAATTAGACTAATTATTTTAGGAATAATAACTTCAAAACTACTAACCAGCAACGTTCACACTATCAAGTGTTAAGTGATCTTGAAGCGACGAGTTAATTATATTACAAGTTTTAAGTAAATCTCTAACAGGATATTTTGCAACGACCTCTTCCAATGCAACTAGATGGCGTTGGTGATGAGTATCTGTTCCGACAAAATCATACATACCCGATTTGATCATGGTTAATGCAGCAGATTTAACTTCAACACCGTAATAACGACTTATCGATAACAAATTTAATTGTAGCATACATCCTGCATCCTTAATCTGCTTATACATATTAAAATTATAATGATAATAGTTATAACGCTCCGGGTGAGCTAAAATTGGTTTATATCCCAAATTCTGAATATCAAGGATAGTTTTAAATAACGCTCTAGACTCTTGAAGATATGACATTTCAATAAGCACATAACCGCCCGGCATTACACACAACTCATTTGAACCGATTAATTTCTCAATCCCATCATCTACCATATGTTCAGCAGCATGAAATATCTCTGGAGAATTTGGTATCTTTTTCAATTCTTTGACCAACAAATCCTTTGATTTTTCAATTGTACTCAAAGTGTTAGGATGAACACCTTCTATTATATGCGGCGTACAGATAAATTTATCAAATCCCATTCTGTTTAAGCCTTTAATTAACTCTATCGACTGATCAACAGATTGACTTCCATCATCAATTCCTGGTAAAATATGGTTATGCATATCGACCTCTAGAAAGGCTAATTTTCCTACAACCTTTATCTTTGAATCCTTTTTCTTGCCCGTAAACAATTTTGACAATATCCCCATATACTAATCAAATAATTTTAAAGTAATTTAATAGAAACTACAAATATAACGGAAAACATAAACAAAACGCTACAGTTAAACATAATTTATTTAAAAAACCAATTCCTTTCTATAGAAAAAACTAAATTAATAGTTGTAACTAATTTTTGTAAAAGCTCAAAATATTACATTATAACCTTTTATTTACAGTTTATGCAGAAATGCTTTGAAACTGCTTTTCAAAAAAACTCCAAATTAATACAGCAAAAAGAGTACCAACAAAAAAGCACCAATACTAAATATTGATGCCTTTTAATAATTGATATAATATCTGATAACTAGCTACTTTTTAGCAGATTTAAATAAATTTCGAAGAAAGTCGAATCTTCTACTACTCTTATCTTCTCTCTCACCATAACCATAACCGTAGCCATAGCCATAGCCATAACCTCTGGCAAAATCGACATCATTAATTACAAAAGCCATATTTTTCAATTTACTTTGTTGATAAAGCTCTTTAGGCACTTGTAACAATCTTTTATCGAGATAATTTGCTCGTGACACATAAATAGTTAAGTCGGCATTATGGGCAATTAATACAGTATCAGTCACTAAGCTCACGGGAGCCGTATCAACCAAAACATAGTCATAATTTCTACGTCCGTACTCAATAACGTCGTCAAAATGACCGTTCATTAAAAGTTCCGCGGGATTTGGAGCGACATAACCCGAATAAATAATATCAAAATTGTAATTCCCAGGTTTCTTTATTACGATATTATCAAGTTCCATGTCGGGATTAATCATATACTGCGTGATACCTATATTGGTGTGTTGAAGGTGAGCAAGTCCCAAATAATCCAAAACTTTAGGACTTCGGATATCTGCACCGATCAGAAGTACCTTTTTCCCAGACATGGCAAGAATTTTCGCTAGATTAGTTGACACAAACGACTTCCCTTCTCCAGACGTTGTTGAAGTAATAAAAATAACTTTCGAATCATTTTTATTAGGTCCCAACATGAAGGACATATTTGTACGGAGTATTCGAAAAGCCTCGGCTAATGAAGAACGATCATTCTCCTGGATGATAGGATGCTCACTTCTAGGAATCTCTCCCAATATAGGAGCTTTTATAAGATCTTCAATATCCTTCCTAGACTGAATTTTGTTATCCAATAAAAACTTTAAATATAATATACCAAATGGCAAGATCACGCCAACAATTAAAGCTCCTAACAACACAATACTTTTCTTAGGAGATACTGGAATATTGGAGCCAAAGGCTTCATCAATAATCTTTAAATTGTCCGGTGTTGCTGCGGCCTTGATCTCATTCTCTTCTCTTTTTTGTAATAAAAAAAGATAAAGAGATTCGACAATCTGCTGCTCTCTTGAAATATCTTTAAATCCACGTTCTTGTTTAGGAAGATTACTCAATTTACCTTGTAACTCCGATTTCTTAGCTTGGGCAGAATTTAGGGCTAATTGTGTAACGTTTCGGTAATTATTTAATGACTTTATCACATTGTTATTCAAGACCCTAATATTATCATTGATATTTTTAATGACAGGATTATCAATAGTAGAAGACTTCAATAAATCATCTCTTTCTAATACCATCTTATTATACTCAGCAATTGTCTTTTCAATTGAAAGATCCTGAAGGCCGATATTTGTAGGCAAAAGTTCGGTATTGTTGGATTGCACATATTGCTTCATATAATCAACCAACTGAAGCTGAGTTCTTTGTTCTACAACTTTCTTATCTGATTCTGAAGCATTTTCAAGAAAAAGCTTCGCTTCAGATTCAACATCAATTAGACGATTCCCTTCTTTAAAACTTTCAGCTTTACTATCGACATGAGACAAATCCCCAGAAATTTTATCGAGTCGCTCGTTGATAAATTTAGACGTAGCCTTAGTAAGTTTATCTTTATCTTGAGTAAGATCTATATTATATTGATTAATTAATTCATTAATAATTTTAGAAGCCTGTAAGACTGAGGCAGAAGTAGTTGAAAAATTAATAATATAGGATTGCTTTTCTTGATTAGGAGTCACATTTATATCCTTCACTAGATTCTCTAATGCATTCAACCTAGGAAGAACTGTAATGTTTATACTTTTATTAATAAAAGACTGAATAATTGGAGTTTGAGGCAAAAGAATAATCTCACCTAAACTTGACTTAACTTTTGTTCCAAGAAGAATCTCTTTTGTATTCTTTCCAAATTCATCTTCGAGAATTACTTTTGTGGGAGAGAGTATATCAACACGAAATCGTCCTTTTATTGTATCTTGGTAAGATATATTTGAATTTACCAAAAAGAGGCGAATTGGGGATTCTTGTTGTGCTAACATTTCTTTCTTAAATCTACCTTCAGAATAAGAAATGTTCAAATTCAGCGTATCGACAACTTTTCCCGCCAATCTTCTAGATTTAAGAACATCAATCTGATCCATTACTTTAGCCGTATTACCAGTACTACCAGTGATAGATGCGAGATCCGCTAGGCCAGCCAACTCACCTTTACCTTCATTTTCATTTGGCAGCAGTATTTTAGCATCTACTTTATATTGTTTAGTTGCAAATTTAAGATAAAGAAATGCACTAAATAATACGATTGAAATAGACAAAACAAACCATTTCCAATAGTAAAAATATTGCTCAAAAAGGGCTTTTATATTTATTTGCTGGTCTTCTTGTGAATCAGAACTCAATTGAGATAAATTATCAGGCATAATAAAATTTGTAAATTTTTAACGTACAATAACAGAAATAACAGTGATAATCAAACCAACTACTGAGATCAACACATTCGTATTCTGACCATAATTAGCATTTCGAATTTGAGATTTATTTGGTTCAACATACACAACATCATTTTGTGCTAAATAATAAAAAGGGGAATTTAAAGCACCTTGTTTAGAAAGATCCACTCGATTAACCGTTTTTTGTCCATTTACCTCTCGTATGACCAAGACGTTATTTCTTACCCCTTTCATCGTCATATCTCCAGCCATACCTAAGGCCTCAAGCAATGTTATACGCTCATTTTGTAATGGAAATGAGCCCGGACGAGCCACCTCCCCAATCACCGTCACTTTGAAATTATTGAATGACATATTAACCCCTGGATCAACAATATATTTCTTTAATTCTCCCCGCAATTTATCCATCGCTTCCATTCTTGTCAAACCCTCCAAACGAATCTTACCTATTACAGGGAAATCAATCATACCCATTTGGTCGACGGTGTAAGTTGGCTTCATTGCCAAATCGGTACTAGTAGCACTATTCATTTGATAGGGGCTAACTTGATTAAATGGCATAGCAGCTTTCAAATCAGCAGCAGAAACAGTTATTGATAAAATATCATTAGGTTGTATACGTGGAATGTATTTTTCGTAATCATTAACAATATTTGTCGAGTCGGATTGGAGGTATATTATACTTTTTCGAGAGCCACATGATGTTAGCCCTAAAACTATGCTTGTTAGCAATAATAATTGAAAATAATGTTTAAACTTAAAATAAGTATGCATGAATAAAGTATTATTTGTATAATTCGTGGTAAAAATATCATTTTTTTATTGAATAATCATCTCAAGATTACAATTAGGTTGCTACTTGAACCCCATCACTATCAAAATCCAATACACTAAAATCTGAATTTTGGGATTTAAATTCTGGAACAATCTCTTTTAAAACTTTTACCAAGGACATTGCGTCCATTTTTTGCAATGAGGTCATAGTAACAAGTTCTTTCAATTTTTCACATTTAAATGTTAGATTTTCATGATTAATTTTTGCAATCATAATTTTAGGATGATGAGTTTCCAAGGTATTTTCACCATTTGCTAACAGCTCTTCAAAGATTTTTTCACCAGGTCTAAGTCCCACTATTTTGATATCAATATCCTCAGGATACCGATATCCTTTTAAACGAATCATCCGTTTAGCCAAATCCATAATTTTGACAGAGCTACCCATATCAAAAACAAATATCTCCCCGCCTTGGCCCATAACGGCAGCCTCCTGAACTAATTGACAAGCCTCCGGAATAGTCATAAAATAACGTGTAATATCAGGATGCGTAAGTGTAAGTGGACCTCCTTCAGACATTTGCTTCTCAAACAAAGGAATAACTGAACCATTTGAGCCTAATACATTTCCAAAACGTGTAATAACAAACGATGTATTACCCTTACCATAACAACTGCTGACATAAATCTCAGCAGCTCTCTTCGTTGCTCCCATCACATTTGTAGGATTTATCGCCTTATCAGTAGATATCATAACAAATTTTTTGACATTATACTTTAAGGAAAGGTCTGCAAGATTCTTAGAACCAACAACATTTGTCCAAATAGCTTCGTAAGGGTTATCTTCCATTAGAGGAACATGTTTGTAAGCAGCAGCGTGAAAAACGATATCAAAATTATACTGATTAAATAAATGATCTAAGAATACAAGATCCCTAACATCGCCAACAACACACTTTATTTTATCAGAATTATTCAGGTTCAATGATTGCTGCAAATCATAAAGTGGAGATTCGGCCTGGTCTAATAAAACCAGTTTTTTAAATCTTTGTTTTGCAATTTGACGAGAAAGTTCCCCCCCGATAGATCCTGCAGCGCCCGTTATCAGAATTACTTTATTCTCAGTCTCAGCTGTTATTGCAGGATTGTTCAATTTTATATTTTTCCTCCCTAATAAATCTTCTACTTTAAGAGGCCTAATTTCTCTCTTGATACCCGAATTTAACAATAAATGGGCCGGAGGCATAATTTTCAACTCAACTTTCAATTGCTGAAAAGCATCTGTTATTTTGGCCAATCTTTCGGGATCGTCATTTTCAACCGCTATAATAACATCAGAGATATCATTCCCTCGAATAAAATCTTTTGTTAAACTAGAAATATCGATTATAGGCAACCCCGCAATACGCTTCCCCACACGCGAGGCCTTATCTTCAACAAATGCGATAACTTGATATTTTGTCCTCTGATCTTCTTTCAGTAAAGAGAACGCAACCAAACCTGGTCTTGAAGCGCCAAAAATCAACACTTGCTTCATTTTTCTATTCCTCAGAAACAAACTTTCATATATTGTACGATAAAAAACTCTGGAGGCAACCAAAGAAACCATCGTAAAAAAGGTATGCATTAAAAGTACACCATATGATAATCTAAGAAAACCAAATATATTCTGATCTTCACCGAAGAAAACCCGAACTATCGCACTTAATAATGCCAAAATCATAAAAGCAAGCCAAGATGTTTTAAATATCTTAACAGCATCACTTAACCCTGTTTGCCTTACAATACCTTTGTAGGTTTGCATTATGACAAAACAGCTGAGATAAATCATTAATACGATAGGTGCTTTCCACATCATATCAAATATATCTAGACTTCCCTTAAAGCTATTAACAATAAAATTCGATAAGATATAGCAAAACAAAACTATACCCAAATCAAATATTAATACAACCCATCGTGGATTTTCTTTGCGAAGCCTTCTTCTTATATATGATAAATTCATAAAGATCAAATTTTCCTTGGATTACAAAACCGCCTCAGAATTATCAAAAAACAAACCAAAAAAGAAGGTTATCAATATTTTCTTTGAACCGAAAGCACATTGCATAAAACGAACAAATATACACCAAATTTAGAATTTGATGTATACTAAAAACGACACTTCGTAACTAATTATAGAATTTCATATACCTTTTATACTTTCATAACACATTTTTATAACAACAAAATAAATAATCCACTTTGGGGAGCCGCTACATTTTATTTAATTCCGCCAAAATTTGATCGAGTAAATAACTGATCGCACCATCACTGGTCTGCGGCAATCTTGTCGACATTTCAACCTCAGCACGGTTACCAACCACACCTTTGGAAGTAATTGCGGTACTGCCATATTGATTGAGTTGTGCCAGTGTTGTTTCCCATTGTTTATCCGGTGTAACCCCCATTTCCTTTAACATTGTCGGTAGCTTTTGTAGGTCAATAGCTGTTGACATCTTGTTTTGCTTCATCAGTTTTACAAAGTCTTTATTTCCGGGAGCATTCATCTTATTCTGACGGATATCATTTAGGGACAATGAGTCATTACTAACCATTACCAAATCTTCTTTCAAGAGAACATACATTGGAAAATCCTTGGCTTTCTGTTTTGAAAACGCATAAATGCCATCATAGACCTGCCCAACTTGCTTTGAAACAGCCATGTCCAAGCCTTTTTTTATCAGACGTTGATCCTTTGATGTGAACATCCAAATAAATACTGGAAGTGTTTCTTCCTTGGTCTTTTTCACTTCGATTGCATTGTAATCATCGTCGTAGGTGTAATCGATATAATCTTTTTTGAACTTACGAAGACCGTTAACAACCACGAGGTGGTCTCCTGGCATTACCTGGGCAATGGCCTTTTCATCTAGTGCTATTTCAAGAGCCATCAGTCCCCATTCGACAAGGTCCTGTTGAGGCCCCAATAAACCGCTATAATATTTTGCCATATAGGCAGGCATTTCTCTCAGATAAGCCTCCGAATTAATATTCACATTAAAAAAACCTAAGGTTTTATCCGTTAAATATTTACTGAACTTCGAATTAGGTTTTCGCGCATACATTCTTTTGGTCATCTCAGAAAGGGTGTTATCTAAACCCACAGATCCCTTTAATTTCAGCACATTCCCCTCTTGCACTAAATCCAATAGACCGTCTTGATAACCCGTCTTGAACTTATCCAGTTTAATTCCCATATAATAATAAGGAAGAGAGGTGGTATAAGGCAATAGACCACGGTACAGATCCTCTACATGAGGAACATACAATCGAATAAGCCCGAGATTCTTTAAAACCTTCTCCTGATCTGCAATTGACAAAGACTTATAACTCCCTGAAACCAAACGGGTAACTTCATTCAATAACCATTTATCACGTAAGCCGTTACGAATCGAATCGTTTTTCCGATTTTGATCTTCATAGGCCGTATAAAGCGAATCATAATAACCGGGATCATGCATGTCTGCCGCGTCAGCCGCTGCATCCGCAGCCGCAGCCGCAGCAATATCAACAACTGGTGGCAGTACTTCTGTAGCACCTACTATCGTAACAGGTTCCGCAGCTATAGCAACCGGTGGGGATACTGGCACCGCTAGATTTTCATCCGCATCCCAGACTACGGCAGCAGAGTCCATTGCGGCTACAGTTGTATCTGCCCAAGCATCTTCGTCATCAGCTGGACGCCCAACGTAATCCACCTTTTGGATTCCATAACGACTAGCAATCGAATCATTGTCCAAAAAGCTGGTATTTGTCGTTGCCGAAACAAATCGAGCGATAAGATCGTTGTATACTAACATACTCCCCGCCTTGAGGCCTATGCTCGTATAACCATTGGCAAATGCCTTGGGTTCACCCGCCTCATGAAGCAGTTTCTCAAATTGCCCCCTGTTGTTCAAAGAAAATATAAATTCCGTAAAACTGATACTATCGGTTTTCCTGGTATAAAAATAGGCCGTCTGGGATAAGTCTACTCCTAAATTTTTAATATCATTGCTCGCTGAGATTCCTGATTTTTCAAAAAAACCTGCTTTCTGAAGCAACTCGTTCAGTTTATTTGCATTTGCTTTCTGCATAATATCTTTCATATGGAAAGCTGCAATCATTTCTGCATCTTCAGGGATCTGTTTGATCAAGTCCTGTGCCTTTACACCCGTCCCAAAAGACAAACAGGCTAATCCTAGCAGTATAAATTTTGATTTCATTTTATAAATAATTTTTCAGCTACACCCAACCTACGCTATAGAAGCGCTTTCAGCAACTAAATATGGCCCTGGTTTCACCAATGTTATTAGGTTATTTTGTTAATGTGATTTTATTTGCCAAACTCGATTTACCATAGACCAAATCCATAAAAGGTAGCTTTAGCAAGACCCCTTTCTTATTTCCGGCAACCTTTCCCTGGCCGTTTGCCTGAGATGCTATCGATTTTTCAAAACGAATAATCTGCGTGTAGAATGCATCTGCAAACTGGGTCGTATTATCGCTTCCCAACTGATTGAATTTTGTCTTCCAGTCAGCAGAAGCCACAAATTTGCGTTCAAACACATTACTTTGCGCGTTATAATAATAGCGGTTTGAATTCGATATCTTCGTTTTAAATCGATTTGCCAATATATCTGAAAAGGCATTCAACGATTCTATCTGACTAAAGTCACATGAAATATTAACGATATAATTGGTAAAATCTGTGCTGTACTGCACATTAGAAATACCTTTAGTCTGCTTGAGCAGCTGAACAGCAGATCGAATCTCTTTCTCCATATCGGCTTGAGAAGGGATCTGTATGCCCTTGATACTTTTCATCTTCATTAAAGAAGCTACCTTGGTCTTGCTTTTACTTAAATTCAATGTCGCTGCAATATGCCCAGAACCATTCGTTTTTAAGTCGATCTGCTCAACAAAATCAAAACAGCTCGATAATGTCAACGCCATTACAACGGCACAGATCATCGTATAAAACCTTTTCAATTTTCCTTTCACTTTAAGTACTTCTTCCATTACAACGTTGTAACGATTAAAAATTTGTCAAATCAATATATGTTTTGACATGAACAGCAAACATTGTGCTATTTTTTTCCTATTGACAAATTTATTAAAAACGAGAATGCAGTTTACTACCTGATTTCAGGGAAAAATGAAGAAAACCAATGCAATGCTATTACTCCTTCACAAAGGAATTAAAACTGCTATCCTTAGCCCGACGCATCACGAGGACAAAAGCAATATTATTGTCTTAACAACTGTTTAAAAATGCTAAATATACATCCAATGAGATGCTAAAAAACCTGAATAGTCCCTAAAATATCTATCTCAAGATCAATTGAATACAAATCTTACAACCAGTAGCACTGAAAATATAGCTATAATGTATAGTCAACTTGCCTATTTTTGCCGTCACTTTATCAATATATACGAACTATTCATATGACGAACAAGAACACAGCAATCCCGGATCAAAATATATTCTGGATAGCTTACTTTATAATTGCATTGCTTACTTTTAGCTCTTGTCAGAAAACCGAATCTAGAATTGATCGAGCAGCGGTACAATTTACCTCCACCATTGTAGGCCAAATCAATACAAAAACGACAGGGACTTCTTGGGATAAAAATGATCAAATTGGTGTTTATATGTACAGAGCCGGCCAGTCTTTGGTAGCAACGTCGCTTATCAACCAAATCCAAAATCACCCCTTCACGTTTAACGGTTCGCTTTTTCAAAGTAGTAGCCCAGTCTTTCTACCTAATGAAAAAGTAGACTTTATCGCCTATTATCCTTACAAATCACTAGTAGACTTTCAATACCCCATCAATGTAAGTGATCAGTCCAATGTTGCAGCTTTAGACCTGATGTATGCAAGCAATGCCAAAAATATCGATAAAAGCAACAACACAATACCCCTTATTTTTGTACGACAGTTGAGCAGAATCAACATTAATCTATCCATTACCAATACAGCCGCATTGGAGACCAATCAGATTATAGTAAAAATGCCAGCGATAAGCATCCAAGGAGGATTCGATTTGACAACAGGAAAATTGGATGTTAATTCTACCGAGAAAAAGGATGTGCAAAAAAAGGTATCTGTAAATGCCAATAAAACCACTCGCATAGAGTTTGTGCTACTGCCCGGAGAAGATATCACAGGAAAAGCGATTAAATTTATTGCCACTAATGGTGAAACCTATACCTGGACAGTACCCCATAATCAGCAGTTAAAGAATTTAGTAGCGGGTAGCCAGTATAGTTTTAATATCAACATTGACAATGGAAAACTGACGGGAGAAATTGGTGATTCACAAGCTTATCTAGAAATACCCAAAATGAGTAATCTCAGTAGTGATGAGATATTTATACAACATTTTATGCCAGACGCAAGCGATAGTAGGAATTATGCAATGCTATATGATAAAAAGCTAAAAATGGCGTATTGGGTTGCATATCCCTTGTACAACAGCATTTTAGGCTCAGGCAACCGTACGGATGCCTGGGGTTACGACCCTGCTGTATCAACAGCATTTCAAGCCAATCTATTTAAGGGATTTCAACCAACAGGCTACGACAGAGGGCACCAGTTGCCAAGTGCAGACAGGAATTTCAATATCGCTCAAAATAAAACAACATTTTATTTTACCAACATGACAGCACAGGTTTCACGCCTTAACCAAGGGATTTGGGCAAACCTGGAAACGAAAGTCAGAACCTGGACCGCACAGTGTGACACGATGTATGTTGTAACTGGCGCAATACCTAAGACAAACTCTGATAACAGCCTCGATTTTGCGCAGGACAACGACGGAAAAGATATTGCGAAACCAAAATACTATTTCAAAGCCCTGGCAATGAAAAAAGGAAACGAATATTATACCATTGGTTATAAGATAGACAATGTCATCCCTCCCGCAGGAAGCACGTTCGAAAATTATAGGTTAACCGTAAGCGAGCTGGAAAAAATAACTGGATTCACTTTTTTCCCTGATCTAAATGATACGCAGAAAGGAAGTATAAATACCTCCATTTGGAAATAATTAGGTTCCTTTTAATCTCATCATTCCACTATGGTCCTATCTCAATTTTCACTAGATTTATCAGATGAAGCTTATTATATTTGATCTGGACGGAACACTGCTAGACACATTACAGGACCTCGGGGACAGCTGCAATGCTATTCTTGAACAATATGGATATCCAACCCATCCCCTTGTTGCTTATAAGAAATTTGTCGGCAACGGTGTCCAAAAACTTATCGAACGCGCATTACCGCAAGAAGCACGGACAGAAAATATCATCTCAACTTTACTCCGTGCCTTTAAAGTGTATTATGAACAAAAACCTGTATCGCATACACGACCCTACACAGGGATCATACCGCTACTACAAGAACTGAAATCATTAGGCTATCTCATCTCGGTAGCATCAAATAAATACCATGAAGCGGTGATACCTTTGATGGCCGAATACTTTCCCGATATTTCATTTGATCTCGTCCTGGGGCATCGAACAGGTCGCCCCGCCAAGCCTGATCCCGATATTGTCTTCGACAGTATCCAAACACTCGGTGTTAGCAAACAAGATTGCTTTTATGTAGGCGATTCATCCGTGGATATGGATACCGCCAATAATGCAGGGGTAACAGCTATTGGTGTTACTTGGGGCTTTCGGGAAGAGAGCGAGTTAAGACAACACGGTGCACAGCATATTATCCACCATCCACAGGAACTGTTGGAAATTCTATAAAAGAAAAGCGGGACCTAAATCAACACTGATTTAAGTCCCGTTTTTTTCTCGTTCACTCCCAATGGTCTCGAGTAGCGCTCATATACATTTGAAATGCCGATGAGATCGCGAAAAACTTCGCGCGAATGCCACGAATTACATTTTCTCATCCATGAGTTGATCACTCTGTCCTTTTGGCTTACCAAACTTCATTTTTACAACAAAAGCTTTATCTGCACTAAACGTTGCCGGAAGAACAATATCATAATATGTATTCTTATCAAGATCCAAACCAATGTGGGAACGTTTAAGAGCTAATGATTGACCATTTTGCAACAAGACAGCTTCTACCGGAATTACCACGATTCTATATAGTCCAACTTATTCAAAGACAAACAACACAACTATTCGGGACGATCAATATACTGTTTCTGTAAAAAAGTATTAACCGATAAAAGCGGGTCGTTTACCGAGATTGTCTCGAGATTGGCCTAATGCCCCTCTTCAGGGCCATATTTGCTTCCTATCTTTGAGTCATCAAATAAGAAATAAAAAAATTAAAAAATAAACATCATGGCAACTAAAACAACATTCAGCATCAACAGTAAAACAATTACTAAAGTTTTTCAAGATCTTTTTGATTCCTTCAAAAGCTCCCGTTTAAAAGTTTCCTCCAAGAATGGACAAGAATACTTAAATATCTCCTTGTTATTGGCTGTAATCATCGGAATTATTTTCCCTGTAGCTTTCATTGCATTGATTATTTTAAGTCTGATTGCACCGATTGAAATTGCAATCCTTCAAGAAGTAAAAGAAGAGCATGCTAATCAAAAGATGATTGAGCTCAAATAAATAAAGCTTCTATACCTTATAAAGAGCTAGGGCTTTCCAACGGTTGGATAGCCCTAGCTCTTCTCTTATTTCCTTTCTATCTTATCAAACGCTGTATTAGGAGACAAATTAAATGTAAAATTTCCTTTTGAATCCACACCGCCAACGCCTCTAACGCGGGCTTTGATTTCGTATTTCGATTGGGGATTATAATTCGTCACTGTAAAATTGTAGTAAAAAGGTTTGATCTTGTTGGTTCCCCTAAATTTATCCGCAAGCGCATGATGTCCATCCTCTGCAATGACCTGCCCGTCCTGTAGCAATTGTACGGCATCAATTTCCAGAAAATTCTTCCCCTCCACAAAGAAAAATCCAGCTTGCGCTCGTCCATTATCGTAAATCTTCCTGCTCACGTCAAAAGTTAGAAAACTATACGTTTCCTTGATATCATTAGGTCCCCATGATCCCGCAATATATCCCCCGGGACGATAATAATCAATACGCATGGAATCTAATCTTGGAAGATTGGCATCCAATCGATGGCTGAACGCTGAATAATCTTTTGCTGACTTAGCAGCCCATCCAATTTCAGCAACCGCAAGCAATCGCGGAAAATTCTGCACATTCAGGTCTTTAATATCCTGGGCCAACGCTGTCCACATATTTCCCTGAACACCGAGGACAAGCTGATCCTCAGCCGGACTAAGCCCTGCAGAAGGATCAAATTCATACACTCTTTTCAGCGAGTTTATCTGCGGATAGGCCAGGTCAGTCATAGTCCCATCATTCCGATCGGCCTGTGTAATATCAAAATAGAGATGCGATGCTGGTGTGGCCACGGCTTTAAACCCATCTTTGGTCGCTTCCTTGATCGCTTCTTCACCAAGCCAGCTCATAATCGCTGTACTCTTTGGTAAGTTTTCAGCATCGGCCAAAATATCATTCCACCCGATCGGTTTTTTCCCTTTCTGGACAATGATATCAGAAACGCGTTGAACGAAATAGCTCTGAAGGGCTTTGACATCCTTAATCTGGTGCTGCTTCATAAAATCCTGCACGTGAGCCTCTTTTTCCCACAAATCGTGACGAACCTCATCCCCTCCAAAATGAATATAACTACCTGGGAAGAGATCAGCGATTTCAGTGAACACATTATTTAAGAATTCATACGTAAACTCTTTTGTCGGATCCAATGTATTGGGGGTAAATTGATTTCCCCAATATCCCCAAGATGACACAAAAGGAAAGATGTGATTCGGGTAGGAATTTTTGTTTACCCCAAGTTCAGGATAGGCTAATATGGTTGGCCATGAATGTCCAGGAACATCAATCTCGGGCACAATCGTAATATTACGCTCTCGAGCATATTGAACAACTTCCTTGATCTGCTCCTGTGTATAAAATCCACTGCGTTCTGCAGGTTGCTTTTCTGTTCGATGAAATACCGTCGCATTTTCCATGGTCAATTTGGGATATTTCTTTATTTCGATCCTCCAGCCCTGGTCATCCGTCAAATGCCAATGGAACGTATTCATTTTGTATAATGCCATGACATCCAAATACTTTTTCACGGTTTTCACATCGAAGAATGTCCGGCTCACATCTTTCATATAACCGCGCCAATGATAGCGGGGATAATCTTTAATTTTCACAGCCGGAATATTCCAGCTTATTTCTTTGGTTGGGTTACTACCCTCGAAAGCTGTCGGTAAAAGTTGCCGCAGTGATTGCGTTGCATTGAAAAGCCCATGGGAGCTTTTTGCTGTCACGACCACTCCCCGATTGGAAACCTCAAGCTGATAGCCTTCATCATTAGGTGTTGTCAATTTAGAGTCTAGTCTAAATTCAATACTATTGCTCGCCTGTTTCTTTATGTTCAGGGGATAATGCGTTACTTTTCTCAGCTGCTCAACAAACAAAGACACATCTTTCGCATCGCAGTTCTTAAAAATTAAGGTAGTTTGTGGATTTAACAGAAACTGGCCCGCTCCCATATTGATTTCCTGAGGCTTGGGGATAATAGCAATCCCAGACTGCGCATGGAGCCCTTGCACAAATAAAAGGGATAACGGTACTGAACAGAGGAGTGTTTTCATTAAATTTAAGTTTTTATTTTTAAATAAACAGACAAAAAAAGACCGTTTATTGGTTTCGTTATGCAAAATAAAAAATAAAAAATGATCCTTCTACTCCAACTTTCAATCAAACGATTGTGTAAGATTTTCAAAAAGTAGCTCGTTGACTACAGGCACATCAATAGGATATCATTTTTTAGTATTAAATTTGACTTCCAGACAAAACAAAATAGGCTATAGTTAACTTTTTGGGGTGAAAGAACAATAACGTGAAAAACAGTAAAAAATTATTTATTATCAGGACAGTTTTAATTGCTTTTCTGATTCTTTCCTTGGTTTATATCGGTTCGATATTTACCTATCAATATATTGAGTACCAAAGGACCGAAGCCCGTTTAAATAAAGCATATAGTTCTAAAAATCAATTGACGAATCTTTTCTACGAAGCTCATTAGTTATATTGATATTGATCCCAACATCTCAATCAAAAGCGGAACATATCGTGTACGTCAGATTGTTTCCAATCTGCTGAGCAATGCGATTAAATATACAAATAAAGGTCAGATCGAGGTGAAAGCATTTATCAGCAGCGATCAGAGCTCCAAATTACATATAGTAGTTAAGGATACAGGAAAAGGTATCTCTGCAAAAGATCAAGGACATATTTTCGAACAATATTATATGACCGATCAAAAATCCAAGCATAGTTTCGGATTGGGCTTACATATATCTAAGCTTATGACCGAGCAACTAAACGTAACCTTAAGTGTTAGAAGCCAACAGGGTAAGGGATCCATATTTACATTAGTCGTTCCATTAACCGAAGAAATTAAATACATGAAACAAATAACGAGCTTAGACAAACTTTCAAAAAACTTACGTTTTGTTGTTGTTGACGATAACCCAATTAATAACTTATTTGTTAAACAGGCATTACTACATTTCTATGATGTAAAGATTTTCGAAGATTCCTCCACTGCAATCGCATACCTCGAAAAGAATAACGCTGACATTATCATTACTGATCTCAAAATGTTTGGCCCTACCGGTTGGGACATTTTGAATACTGTCAAAGACAGTAATCTTAAACAGGAATGGAACAGCAAGGTTATCGCCCTCACTTCAGACGAGTCACAAGTAACCGTACAAATTCCCGAGGGGCAGCTACATCAATTTGATGGCGTCATGACCAAGCCTCTGGACAAGGCTATCCTTGCTCAGCTTATAGCAAAGATTTTGTAAGCGTGCTAGTCAAAAACATTAGGGAAGGTNNACCTTCCCTAATGTTTTTGACTCCTACTCGAGTTTACTTGCGGTATTTAAGTAAAGACATTACTCTTCAATACCTGTGTAAAAAAAACTACCTGCCGTATCAAGATTCTTTACGGAATTGGATAGCCTTCCTATTCTTGCTTAACTCCATTTTTACAAACAAGGACCATATAATCCACCGCTAGCATAGGCAAAAGCTACAAACCTATTACGAAGCTGTTTATAGACAACATAAATAGCAATAAAGGCCGATGCCAATAGTACTAATTCAAAATTTCGCCATATTGTAGCTATCTCCCGCAAAGGGATGAAAAGAGTTTCTGAGGAATATCCGGTTATTCGGGAAGTGATGCAGCAGCTTCAGGTTTAAAGAAAAAGGCATTGGGTTTAAGTGAGATAGGAGCAATGTACCATTACCACTGAGCACAGTAACAGTTGTGGTTGCAGGACTGCTACCGTTTGCGGAACAGCTGCCGATGGGCAGGGCTCACCGACGGTCCCGTGCTGCGATAACCGATAGGCGGAGGATATGCCATAGCCTGTACATGGAAATACGGAAGTATTTAAAC